>JBATHI010000196.1:0-1563 GCA_049666645.1 Flavobacteriaceae bacterium
ATGTAAAACCCTCCAGGTTTGATATTCAGGTGCGAAGATTGTCACTAAAATTTAAAAACAATGTTATGATTTCGATTACTAATGCTCTTACTAAAACACTTACCCTTTCTTTGGTTTTCTGCCTAACAACCATAGGGTATGCTCAAAAAACGATATCTATGTCACAGACGGTGACGAAACGAGAAGTTTCAATGTCTAATGCAACTGGCAAAAGAACAAATGGTATTTACAAGTATTATGCAAAAGGGGATGACAAACCTTTTACAGGTGTATTATTTGCTAAATATCCCAATGGAAATTATTCTTCTTGGCAAGAATACGTCGACGGAGTTGGTCAGGGAAAATGGATAAATTACTATGAAAACGGCAACTATAAAGAAATAGGATACTATAACAACAATCTAGTTGAAGGACCAATAAAAAAGTATTACGAAAACGGAATTCTTAAAGCTGAGGGCAATTACAAGGACTGGAGAATTAAGATTGGTGAATGGAAGTACTTTGACAAAAATAGTAAACTTAAATCTACAATCGATTATGGCACAAAAGGTAGTATTGAGGAAGTAAAGCAATACTATGAAAGAGGAGAGATCTCCTATAGCTGGTACTCCGATATCCTTTCAAAAAACGGATTTAAGGAATAGATATTGAAATAAATATTAACAAAAACTCCACACAACAATGTGTATAATGCATGCCAGCATGCAAACACGAAAAATCATTATCTTAGAATCTATTAATTTTTCGTGTTACTGATCAGTACCCGTTTGCTGGCACACATCATACACGAGACCGTTACCTGCTATTATCATAATTCATGATTCGATTACCCATTTTATTACTTCTGGCATTTTCTTACTTGTGTAACGCACAAAATATTTCAAACCAAGTAAAAGACTACACATTAGTAGATGTCGATGGAATTATCGTTGAGAAATTTGACTCAACAATTACGGATGAAAACAGGTTCACTAAAAACAATCTAATTTTCAGGGAAGGCGTTTCTTTTCATTACAAATTCGAGCATTTAGACAAGAATAATCAAAGGAACTTCTTTAAATATATTGACAGTCTTTCCTATTGGCATTTTGTCCCAGAATCTGAAGTGGATAATAGCACCATCCAGAAGGTCATAATTTCAGTAAAAAAAGGACTGCAAGGTTTTGATAAACATATTCCAGGATACAGCCAAACGATCATAGGGTATGCATATCCAACACAAGATAATTATGTGGGCTCAATTAGCAGTGCATCTGGGGTTATTGAGAATGAGGCCAACGTTTGGATGCACCCGCCTAGGGATCTCTATTTTGAGATCCTAGAATTAAACCCTTTTCCATTTATTAAAGCTCCGTATGAGATCGGCACAAAATGGGAGTGGTCCTTAGAGATTGGTGATCATTGGGCGGATGGACGCTGGAAGCTTTGGTCAGGTACTGTTGAGAACAAATACGATTATGAAATAACTGACCTCAAAGGCATTGAAACGCCATTTGGAAGGTTAGGTTGTTTTGTCATAGAAGGTTCTGCGAAAAGTAGAATTGGTGAAACACACCTTAGAGC
>JBATHI010000197.1:0-6963 GCA_049666645.1 Flavobacteriaceae bacterium
TTCAATTCATACCTGAGGTTGGGCTGTTTTTTGTGCTCGATGATCTTGTTGATGATGTCTTGTTTGTTCATTGGCTGTTTTAACAAAGTCAAATTTAGAAATAAATGCAAGAGTACTTTATTGCAAATGGTTAACTTTAGCTTAAAATATTCCTTTTTACGGGTATTCAAATCTTTGTCGCATGTCTGAGGCCATCATTACCAAAACCGTTTTCGATTTTCTTAGGGATTTGGAAAAGAACAACAACCGTGAATGGTTTACCCAACATAAAAAACAGTTTAAGAAAGTGGAAGAACAGGCCAAAAAAGTCTTTTCTGCCATTGCCGAAAAAATGAAGGCGCACGATGAAATCGAGCGATTAAAGTTTTTTAGAATTTATAGGGACGTGCGTTTCTCAAACGACAAGACGCCATATAAAATCAATTTATCCAGCTCCATGACCCGGGCAGGCGCAGAACGAAGAGGGGGCTACTATATGCACGTACAACCGGGCGGAAGTTTTATAGCGGCCGGTTTCTGGGATCCTTCCAAGGAAGACCTCTTGCGAATCAGAAAAGAATGGGAGCAAGATGCCGAGGAACTGAGACATATCATAGCCAACAAAGCGTTCAAGTCGATATGGGGCGATTTGGTAGGTGATGCCGTAAAGACGGCCCCAAAGGGTTTTGACAAAACCCATCCCAACATCGACCTGATCAGACGGAAGCAGTTCATTTTTGTCAAGAATTATAGCGATAAAGAGGTTTTGACCGAAAATTTCCCTGATCAGGTGAATCTGGCGTTTAAAACCATTAGGCCCTATTTTGATCTGATGAGCAATGTGTTGACCACCAATTTAAACGGGGAATCCTTATTGGCATAGGGCGATAGACCGTTTGGAAGTTTGAAACCCATTTTGACGACGATTTCTTGAACGCTGGCCCAAATCCATACCATGCTGCCAACGGAAATAGGGAACAAAAAAAACCATAGCGCATCGCTATGGGTGATGCCTCCTAAAACTTTGACCGAATATGATCGTTTCAAGGGTCTTTGGGCACTTTAATAGGGTTTTATTTATTTTGCATCATAGGAAGTCAATGCCTTTTCAGCTGCCCTATAGTATACCTGTCCCGTAATATCGTCAACGGCATAGATGGGTTCTCGATCTTTGCCCAGATTGATTTCTCCTTCCACCTTTCCGGTAAACTTGCTTATTTTTAGGAGGACCACATCTCTCTCTTTTTTAGACATGATAAACATAAAATCCTTCCCGGTTTGCGTGGCTTTCATTCGTTCATTGGCCCTTTTAAAAGCGGCTCCGGCATAACTTGAGGCAACATTGCCCAATTCGCCATAAGCTTGTCCGATTTGGTTTGCCATAGCTCCGGCAACTGCATCTTTATCCCGCATCTCATCGGCAGCGGCCGACATGGCGCCGGAAACATAATACGACGCGGCACCAATGTATGCAGCCCTTACCGCATCGGCATATAACAAGGCACGTTTCCATCCCGGTTCACGCGGCGCTTCATAATATTCGGTAAATATCAGGCTGCCATCAAAGTTGAATTTGGCCACATTTTGATCGGAATAAAGAAATATACCGTCCTCCATCACTTCCAGTCTTTTTGGGGACTCCTTTCCTTGGAACGCCAATGCTGTTTGAGAAAGGTCTTTGACGATTTCGTTCTCCATATCAACCTCCTTCAACAAACCCTGCTTATAATCAAAAGCATAAATTTTACCTTGGTATTCTGCGGTAAGATCGGGATTTGTTTGGATACTTTTTTTCCATTTTAAGGTGCCCGTGATAGGATCTAAGACGTTCATCGATTCCGTGGTGATATAAAGAATTGAGTTGTTGAGCGGAACGATGCCGACCACACTGCCATCGACTTTAACGGGATCTTCAAAAGTAATGGTTCCGGTGGAGGGATCCAGGTAGTTGAGATAATTGTTGTTGGCCGTCCTTGATACCAATAAGATTCCATTTCCCGAATCGAGATAATCATATATGCCCCCTTTGATGACCAAACCTCGACCTTTTTTGCCCCAACGACCTTCACGGGTAGCATAGTCGAAAAGGTTTATTTTGGTCCTGTTGCCATCATCTGGTAAAACCAGCATACCATTTTCTAAAAACACCACATGGCCCAAAGTGCCTTCGACTTCCAGGTCATCTTCCCAAACAAGACTGCCATCGCTGATGCGGTAGGCATTGTAATTATTGGTATAATTCACTGTTGTATTGCCCGAGGAGGAAGTCATTGCCGACTGCTGTTCTTGTTGGGACGCCAGATAAAAAACATCGCTATTGTCGGGTCGGTAAAACCTAAGGTCAATATCGATATCCTTTGCAAGGTTCTCGGCAGCTGCCTTTAGAAGTGCGCCAAAAGCGCCCATCTTTTCGGTTTGGGCGGCCTCTTTGGAATTCGCCTGTTTCCAAATGATATTCCCGGAACGGGCATTGAGTTTATAGTTGTTGAACAAGGTGACGACCAACAATTCATTATTGCCGAGTTCATTTGCTGCGACGATACGCCCAAATTTTTCATTCATGGCCCACGAAATGGCACCGTCGGACATATTTACGGAGACTACCTTGGGTTCTCCGCTGGGCGTGCTGCCCGCTACCAAAATGGCATCTGAACCATATAGGAAAAAGTAATTGTTGATGTCCAAAAGTCCGGCATCGTATGAATTGAATACTTCTTTACCGGTGAATTGATCGATCAGATGAAGTGTCCGGTCCGTTTTGATGGTAAAAAAAGGGCTGTTCGGAAGTTCTTCAAAAGTCTGTCTGCCCAAATTGGCAAGGGCCCGAATGCTCCAACTGACCTCTCCGGTATCCGTATCGATTCCCAATAGGGCATCGGAGGAGCTGACGATAAGATTCCCCAAGGCCGTTACCTCTTGCCAATGAATATCATTTGGCAATTGCTTGTTCCATTTTAATTCCATTTGCCCAAAGTGGATAATTGGAATCATTACTACTAAGATAAAAAATGATCTAAAACCGGTCATAATTCAGAATTTTGTCGAACTATAACGAATAAGTAAGTGGTTTAGTGCCGGAGGGATGGCTTTGTTTGAGGTTTAAATACCTAATCCGATATCTTTCAATGGTAGGATTTATTATTTGAAAAGGTATTGTTATGAAAATATGGACACTTAAAAGGTTGAAGGCAAAGAAAAAAATATACAGAAAAAGACCCTAAACCACTACTGACGTTAATAGAAATGAGCGATTAATTGGATAAATTGAGCCTAATGTATACCCACTGTTTCATATTTAGTACCCCACGGCCTTCCCCTCGGGACTTGCGGAATCTGAAGCCCCGATAAATACTTTATTTTCGGCATCAAAGGAGATGCCCATCAACAGACCCAATCGACTCACCTCTTGTACCTTATGTCCCATAGATTTCAATGCATCCCTGGTATCGGGTGACATCAGGTCTTTTTCATAAAATATCGTGTCCGGCAACCATTGGTGGTGGATCTTCATCGCTTCAATCGCCCGGTCGATGGGCATATCATAGCCCAACACATTGAGCACGGTTTGGAATACGGTATTGATTATCGTTCTGCCACCAGGACTTCCAATGACGAGATATGGCTTGCCGTCTTTGGAAACGATCGTTGGCGTCATACTCGAAAGCATTCGCTTTTCAGGGGCAATCAGGTTCGGTTTTGTTCCGATCTGCCCAGTGCTCGTTGTAATTCCGGCAACGGGATTGAAGTCACCCATTTCATTGTTAAAAATGAATCCCAGTTTTGATGAGCCCATGCCAACACCATAAGATTCTTCCAAGGTATAGGTAAGCGATACCGCGTTCCCTTCTTTATCCATTACCGATAAATGGGTGGTATGGCTGCCTTCATAAGCCTGCCCCAGGAGTGTGGAATCGCTGACGGAAGCCTTAAATGGATCGATTTGGCCGTATCGTAATTTGGCATAGTCTTTCGACAAAAGCTTGGTCAATGGCATATCTAAATTAAAGTCCGGATCGCCCAGATAGTCGGCACGGTCGGCAAAGCCCCTACGCATGACCTCGGTTACCAAATGCACATAGGCGGTAGAATTGAATTCAATGGACTTCAGGTCTGCCAGTTCCATCAAGTTCATCATGGCGATCAGAGTGATGCCTCCGGAGCTAGGTGGCGGCATGCCATAAATGGTATAGTCTTTATAAGTGCCTGATACGGGTATCCGTTCAACGGCCTCATATTTTTCTAGGTCTTTTTCGGTGATGATGCCGCCATTCTCTTTCATATACCGGGCAATTTCTTGGGCGACCGCCCCTTTGTAAAATCCATCTTTTCCCCGGTCTCTTATCAATTCCAGTGTGGCGCCCAGGACAGGTTGTTTCCAGATTTCCCCAGCCTGCAAAGACCTGCCGTCTTCATTTAAGAAATAATCCTTCAAAAAATCGGGCGATCGATCATGATTATTGATCCCTTGGGCATCGTGATAGAGGCCCCAAGGAAAGGGAAAACCATCTTTGGCAAGGTCAATTGCCGGTTGGAGCAGCGCAGCCCAGGGAAGTTTCCCATATTTTTGATGTGCCAGAAACAATCCGGCAACTGTGCCGGGTACCCCCACCGATTTAAGCCCTTTATGATCGGCATCCGCGTTCAGGGCACCATTCTTGTCCTGGAACATTTTTTCAATTGCGGCCAGAGGTGCTTTCTCGCGAAAATCGATGGTGGTCGCACTCCCGGTCGCATCCATATAAACGATAAACCCGCCTCCGCCGATATTCCCGGCCGCGGGATAGGTTACCGACAGCGCAAAGGCAGTCGCAATACTGGCATCGATGGCGTTGCCTCCCTTTTTCAAGATATTTATACCTACCTCGGAGGCCATGGAATTATCCGATACTACCATGCCATTTTTGGCATAGGTCTGTGAAAACACCAGCCCGTATTGGAGCATTCCAATGATGAGTAAGAAGGGCTTGAGGGTATTGGTTGTGAATTGGATCATTGCTGCATTATTAGAAGTGGTGGATATGACAGGTCAAAAATTGAAAAACAAAGAAGCGAAAATAGCTTTATTCCATGTAAGGTCACCATTTCATGATAAGAATAAATGCAGTTCGGAAGAGTTTTGTAGGCTATCGATCAGTTCTCAGTATAAAGCCGCGTCCGTGGATGTTATCTATTTTTATCGATTTATCTCTTTCAAGATGTTTCCGTAGATGCGAGATAAATACATTGAGACTTTTGCGGTTAAAATAGTCGTTTTTACCCCAGATATTGATCAGGATATCCTTATGGCTGCACAGTTGGTTCTTCCGTTGTGCCAAATAAACCAATAAGTCGTTTTCCCGGGCCGTCAATTGGACCAAGTGTCCTTGGCAATCCAATTGCTGCAGGGTACTGTCAAGTGTATATTTTCCTATGGAATGGGTTTTTGCGGTTTCCTTGTTCCGACCCGGTTCGGCTAAACGTGACAACAAAGCATTGATCCGCACCACCAATTCTTCTTCGTCTATGGGTTTTTTGAGGTAGTCGACCGCGCCGAGCGAAAACCCCTTTAAAACATCGATTTTCATCGAACGCGCACTTAAAAAAAGAAAAGGGAGGTCATTTTTGGATTTTTGCATCTGGGATGCCAATTCAAAGCCATCCATGTCGGGCATCATAATGTCTAAAATCGCAAGATCGAAAGCGTTTTCCTCCATGAACCGCAATGCTTCCTTTCCGTTTTTGGCCCAATGCATCTCGAGGCCTTTCATGCCGAGATATTCCTTGAGCAGATAGCCCAAGGCATTGTCATCTTCCACCAGTATGATTTTATATTTCTTTTCCATGATCGCTTAAAGGAACGGAGAGGGTAACCCTGGTGCCTTGATCCAAAACACTTTCAATTGTTATTTTGCCGCGATGGCCTTCCACCACTCGTTTCGCATAGCTCAAGCCCAGTCCATATCCCTTCGTTTTATAAAGATTGCCATTCGTTACCCTATAGTATTTGTTGAATACCTTGGGCAGGTTTTTCTTGTCGATACCAATACCGTTGTCACTGATTATAATCTTTAATTTTTTTCCCTCAGTTTTGGCACTCAATGTAATGATCGGATTTTCCGAATACTTCTTGGCGTTGTCCAATATATTGTTTATCGCATTTTCCAAATGGTCCGCAGCGGTGTTGATATAGAATTCCCCATTTTCCAATTCGCTGGAAAAATCAACATTTTCCAAGGAAGACAAAGCTTCGAACGCTTTGCAAAGACGGGTCAAAATTGGCCTAAAATCGGTTTTGGTCAACACGAATACTTTTTTGCCCTGTTCCAAATTGCCGATATCCAAGACCTTATCGATATGATTTTTCAACCTTTCCGTTTCTTGACGGATCAAATCTACGACAGGTTTGTCATGAGCGGTTGCATGTTCTTCCAAAATTTTGGTAGCCAAGCAGATCGAAAAAACGGGAGTCTTTAATTCATGTGTAAGGTTGTTGATGAATTCATTTGTGGTGGTAATCAAATTACGCTGCCAGTAAAAAGATCGAAGAATCCAGAGGACTACAAGTATTATGGCCACAAAAAATATGAGACTTGGAATCGTGAGCCCATTTAGTTTGGACAGGAAATAGGAATTCATATCCATGAATCGCAATTCCAAAATCAAGTCACGTTGCACCAAATCTGGCAGATATCCTTCAAGTTCTACCGGATATATCAGGCGGCCGTTTTCGCTGATGATGTTGGAAGGAGCACTTAAATAGGTGACCGAATCTCTCGAGAAAAGGCCATAGGAAAAATCGGCATCGATGCCGCTCAAAGCCAATTTATATTTGATGAAGTCTTTCAAGAAGAAGTTGGAGGCTTCCCGTACGCTGTCAATATCAACGGTAAAGCTAGTGGAATCGTTCGTCATGGCAGAACCCATCATAAATGTGAGCTTGTTCACGCCCGCAAGTTCTTTCTTCAGGTCTTTGTTCACCAATTCTATTTTTTTGGCAAATTGCAC
>JBATHI010000198.1:0-3213 GCA_049666645.1 Flavobacteriaceae bacterium
GTCTAAAGGGAACCAGAAGAAAGTGGGCATCGTCGGCGCGTTTATAGGTAATCCCGAGGTAGTGATTTTGGACGAACCTTTCGCCAACCTGGATCCGACCACCCAGATCAGATTAAAGGGCCTCATCAAAGACCTGGCCAGTAAGCAAGGGACAACCATCTTGATTTCGAGCCACGATCTGATTCATCTGACGGAAGTCAGTGAGCGTATCGTCGTACTCAACAAAGGTGAAATTGTCAAAGACATTCAGACTTCCAAGGAAACCTTAAAGGAACTCGAAAGCTTTTTTGCCGGACGCAACACTGTTGCGCAGGAAATAGCCTGATGCGCCACCTTCCACAAACTCCTTATCAGGCGTTCGGTTGAGGTACAACGCTTTTTTAGGGGAATTATTCAACAATCCAAGAAAACCGACCGTTCGGTCTAACTGGATCAACCGCCAATGGGGTACAATACCCTTGTTGATCCGACCGATCGATCCAAAATGCGGATAAGGGGCAAAAATGACCGAATCATTATTCGATTTTCGTTCGAATTAGACTATCCGGTCGGTTCCCTGTCGGGAAAAGTCTGGGCAATAATCGATTATTTTGCGAACAACGGGAAAACTTTCGCGGCAAACATTGAGGCACCTAACATTTTAAGTTCAAGATTCCCATTCCATTTTTGATCAAAAGGCGCCTTGTTGTCCGGATTTAAAATCACTCGGTAAAATTTTGCATTTTGTCGATGAAGTGCATAATAATTTGGATGTTTTTTAGTTTAGCATATACGTATACACCATATTTTGACGCTTCGATTTAAATTTATTCTCGGCATTGTTATTGGGGGGCTCCTATTTGCTGCTTGTTCGACCAAGAAGGATGCTTTTCTCAACCGCAATTTCCATGCATTGAATACCAAGTACAATGTGCTTTATAATGGGAACAATGCCTTTGAGGAAGGCCGTGAGGTGCTCAATGAGACCTACAAGGACGATTACTGGGAAATACTGCCCGTGGAACGCTTGAAGGTGACCGATGAGATCAAACTCGATTCGGAAGACAACAACCCCAGTTTTGTCATCGCCGAGGAAAAGGCGACCAAGGCGATCCAGAAGCACAGCATGGATATCAAGGACGAGGAGCGAAATCCCCAAACCGATGAGGCCTTTCTGTTACTTGGTAAATCGCGCTACTTCGATCAGCGGTATATTCCTGCCTTGGAAGCATTCAATTATGTCATCAAAAAATATACCTTCAGCGATAAGCTGAACGAGGCCCACATTTGGCGCGAAAAAGTGAACATCAGACTGGAGAACGAGGAACTCGCCATCAAAAACCTGAAACGGCTGATGAAATATGAACAACTGAAAGACCAGGAATATGCCGATGCACGAGCCATGATGGCTCAGGCTTATATCAACCTTCAGGTCATCGATACCGCCTTGCAACAACTCAAGATCGCCTCCTACTATACCAAAAAAAAACCCGAGAAAGGCAGGTACTACTATATCATCGGACAATTGTATAACCAATTGGGCCATAACGACAGTGCCAACTACGCCTTCGACAAGGTGATCGAACTCAAGCGCAAATCTCCACGGGTGTACATGATCAATGCAGAAATCGAAAAATTACGGAACGCCGAAATCACCTCTGAAAATGAGGCAGCGATGTTGGAGCACTTGACCGATTTGGAGAAAAATCGAGAAAACCGGCCATTTTTGGACAAAGTATATCGACAGATCGCCGAATATCATTTGACTAAGAAATCCGATAGCCTGGCATTACTGTATTTCAATAGATCGCTTCGCGCGACCAGCAATGAGCCCAAGTTGAATGCCCTGAACTACGAGAATTTGGGGGAATGGTATTTCGATCAAAACCAATATAAAACCGCAGGGGCCTATTACGATAGTGTTTTGGGCAATTTGCCGGAAAACAACAAAAAGTACAGGAACATCAAAAAGAAACTCGACAACCTCGAGGACGTGATCGCTTATGAAAATGTGGTGCAGTACGCCGATAGTGTCATTTCTCTTTTCAAAATGACCAAGGCCCAGCGGGAAACGTATTTTGGGGATTATATTGCAGGCCTGAAAAAGGCCGCCGAAGAAGAGGCCAAAAAGGATCAAGAGCGTCAAAGTGCGGGTTTCGCCGCTTTTGGCGAAAGCAAGGGAGGTAAAGAAAACAAGGGTAAGTTTTACTTCTACAACATTACCAGTCTGGGCTACGGCCAAAATGATTTCAAGCAAAAATGGGGAAACCGCAGCCTCGAAGATGACTGGCGTTGGAGCAATAAGACCAAAGCAACGGTTTCGGAAGACATCGATGGGGCCATCGTACAGAATAATGGCACCTCGCCCGATGCAGCGCCAATTGGGGATGAAAAATATTCGCTGGAGTATTATTTGGGCAGGATTCCCACGGATGTGGCAGTGATCGATAGCCTGAACGCAGAACGAAATTTCGCCAACTACCAACTTGGGCTCATCTACAAGGAAAAGTTCAAGGAAAATCTTTTGGCAGCGGGGAAATTGGAAGACGTGCTCCGATCGAATCCCGAGGAAAGACTGGTGCTTCCCACGAAGTACAACCTATATAAGATCTATGAGGAAGAGGGCAGTCCTTTGATGGCATCCATGAAGGAAAACATATTACGGAACCATGGCGATTCGCGATATGCCGAAATACTACTGAACCCACAAGCGGTTCTGGCCTATAACGACGATAGTCCCGATAGTCGCTATGCCGCACTATACAAACTTTATGAAAACCAGGAATTTCTAAAGACCATTACGGGGGCCGAGGAAAATATCGCTAAATATACAGGCGACCCCATGGTGCCCAAATTTGAAATGTTGAAGGCCAATGCAATAGGACGTTTACAGGGGTTTGAAGCCTTCAAGGAAGCCTTGAACTATGTGGCATTGACCTACCCCAATAGTCCGGAAGGCAAAAAAACGGAACAAATCGTTGCCGAGCAACTCCCCAAACTTGAACCTAAGGTGTTTACGCCGGAAGAAGGCCCCATTGGAAGCGGAAATTGGAAGGTGGTTTTTCAATTCAAAAGAAGCAACAACGACCAGGCTTTGCGATTGATGGAACTATTGGAGAAATCGATCAAAGACCTAAAATATAAGAACACCATTTCCAAGGACATTTATAACTTGGAAGATCAGTTTGTCATAGTTCATGGGTTCAAATCGAAGGAGTATGCCCTGGGCTATGC
>JBATHI010000199.1:0-1734 GCA_049666645.1 Flavobacteriaceae bacterium
GTTTGGGATAATCCTTGGTGGCTTCCACGACCATTTGGTACCTATGGTGGTCTGCCAAAAGGGTTTGTTTGGTTTTAAACGGACTTCTTGGGGTGACTACGAACCAGACCTCATCAAGTCCGGAAAATTCCACCATATGGTTGGCGATCACCATATGACCGATATGTATGGGGTTAAAGGTGCCGAAGTATAAACCTACCTTTCTCAAAATCAACCTTTTTCTCGGTTACCCTCATTTTGTATGGGCTTGGAAGTCGCGATAAATTCCTGTACCAAGGCCTTGGATTCCTTTAAAGCGGTTTCCAAATCATAATTCTTGATTATTTTGTCGAATTGTGGCGCGGTGGCCAGTTCCACCGACGCTTTTGCGATGCGCATATTTATTTTATCATCGCTCTCGGTACTTCTTTTTTTGAGCCTTATTTTCAATTCATCAACACTGGGGGGCTTTACAAAAACCGCCAGGGTTTGCTTGGGAAATTTCTTTTTGATGCGAAGTCCGCCGGCCACATCGATATCAAAAATCACATTTTTACCTTCGGCCCATAAACGCTCCACCTCACTTTTTAAGGTGCCATAGAAATTGTCGCGATACACCTCTTCCCATTCCAGGAAATCATCTGCCTTGATATGGTTCTTAAACTCCGATATGGTCATGAAATAGTAGTGTTCGCCATGTTTTTCCTTCCCACGGCGCGGCCTGGTGGTCGCCGAGACCGAAAATGCCAGATTCAACTCGGGTTGCTCCAGCAAATAACGCACTATGGTGGTTTTTCCGCTCCCGGAAGGTGCTGAGAATATGATCAGTTTTCCTCCTTCCATCATAACACGTTGAGCATTTGTTCCTTTATTTTTTCCAACTCATCTTTCATTTGAACCACCAATTGCTGCATTGGGGCATAGTTGGCCTTTGAACCGATGGTGTTGATTTCCCTTCCGATTTCCTGGGTGATAAAACCCAATTTTTTCCCGTTTGAATCGTCGGACATCAGGGTCGAAGAAAAATAGTCAAGATGGTTCGCCAAGCGCACCTTCTCTTCGGTAATATCGTATTTCTCCAAGTAGTAGATGAGCTCTTGTTCAAATCGGTTGGCATCGACTCCGGTTTTGAGATCGGCCACCGCTTTTTCCAATCGCTCCCTTACGGTCGCCAGACGCGGCGGGTCCATTTCTATGACCTTTTGCAACAAAGACTTTAATGTGGCCAGGCGATCAAGGAAATCGCTTTCCAAAAATTTTCCTTCCTCCGATCGGAACAGATTGATTTCCCCTAACGCTAGTTCCAAGGCCTCCAGAATGGTGCGGTATTCGTCCTCATCGATATCCTCGCGTTCGGTTTTCAGGGTATCGGGCATCCGAAGGGCCATTTCCATCAACCGGAGGTCGTCCCCATCAGCGATGGCACGCAATTGTTTCATGTATTGCCTTATGGCAGACTCGTTCACCTGGGCAGTGGTTTCATCTCCGGTCAGTTCTATATAAAGCCCAATGTCGATTTTCCCTCTTTGCAATGAATTTGCGATGAGCTTACGTAATTCCAACTCTTTTTCGCGATAGGCCGAGGGCATGCGAACGTTAAGGTCCAGACTTTTACTGTTGAGCGACTTCAGTTCAACGGTAATCTTTTTGGTGGGAAGCTGTATCACATGCTTCCCGAACCCGGTCATGGATTGGATCATAAAAGGCGATTAAATTGGTGCAAAGGTAGTTAAATTTGAGGGTTTTTCTTGCGGT
>JBATHI010000200.1:0-2270 GCA_049666645.1 Flavobacteriaceae bacterium
ACCACAAACAGGATGTTCATCCCCACAAGGTAGTTTATTCCTTTTGTTCGGCCATAGCAGGATCAAAAAGGGTACTATGCGTGCGTTCGTGCTTTATTTTTCTTTTTTAGCGTTGGCTCTAGTGTCGGCAAAAACCAAATGTGCTGTAGGCTTTTTTTCGCATGAAACACAACAATTGAATATAATGCATGATGCACGATTTCTCACTTCTATGATCTAAGATAGCTTTTTTAATCATGCCCAAGGGAATCTTTGCTGATCGGTGAGGTGGCACATGGTGTTTCGGAGGTAGCCCTCTATGGCGCGACCGATTTGGCCAATATTGGGCCCTGCAACATGCGGGACTAAAAAAAGGGGATGATTTATTTAATCTTACGCATCACCTTCCCGTTGATGGGGCTTCCCATGGTTTTTTTGTGCCTTCCCCCGGTCTTGGCAGAAAGGCGTTTTAACAAAAAATCCAAAAACCTATGAATTTTTGCTAAGTGCCGGTTCATCGTTATTATTGACCTTTGGTCGTATTAACCCTCAAAATCTTATGTGATGAAAAAGACGATGACCTACTATGGGGCCCTTACCTGCCTCCTCTGTTTAATGTGCTTTTCCCTAGCGGCCCAGGGCCTTCGCACCCACAATGTACAAGATGCCGATATCCATGAAGCCCAAAAAAGGGTAGACCATTACCACCACCTTCGGAATATGGGCTACCACGACAGGGAAATCTTCGAAGACCTGGGCAATGCCAATTTCCTGGCCGAAAATTATGCCTCGGCCCTATTCTGGTACGAAAAATTGATCGAACTCAGCGATGATGGGGTCATAGGGCCCACCTATTATGAACGCTATCAATATGCACGGGGCAGGACCGGCAGGCCCTCCCTTACCCATGTGAAGGAAGACAAAGACTGGTATGCGGCCATCAAGGCCGATTATGAGATCAATCGGAATTCGGTGGCCTATACCTCGGCGACCCCCGCGGCCGAGAAATACCATGAACTCGATTTTCTGCAACAAAACGACGCTTCCATGGCCGGGGAAGTGACCCCCACCGGCACCTTGGAAGCCTTGATCGGGGACCAACCCGATGACCAGAACGGATACAAGGCGCCCATATCGATGACCGCCGATGGCAGAACCGCCTATTTCAGCAAGGCCACCTATGAAAAACCGATGTACGGCATTTTCTCCAAAAAAGAACCCGTACACAAGATCTATAGGGCCGAGAAGCGCGATGGGCAATGGGGGAACGTGCGCGAAGTGGCCCTGGCCCCCAAGCACTATTCCACCCTGCACCCAGCCGTTTCCGCTGATGGCAAACGCCTGTTCTTTGCCTCCGATATGCCGGGCACTTTCGGGAAATACGACATCTATGTCGCGGCCGTACAAAGCAACGGAACCGTTGGCGTGGCAAAAAACCTGGGAGAGAAGGTGAATACCGATAAAAACGAACTGTATCCCAATATGGCAGGGGGCAGCACCCTCTTCTTTGCCTCCGAAGGCCGGGAAGGCTATGGCGGGCTCGACCTGTTCATGGTACAGGTAAACCAGAAAAAAGTGAGCTGGGCCGTGAACCTGGGCAACCCCATCAACAGCGGGGAAGATGATTTCTCCATTTTTCTGATGGCCGAAAAGGGCGAGGGCTATGTGATGTCGAACCGCGGCACCGATCGCAGCGCCATCAACAAAGTGGCCTTCTCCTATACCAAAGACCAGAATGCCCAGGCGACCGAAAAAAGGGAATACAACCTTCTGGAGGCCCTGAACAACGATCTGAGGATCGATTATTCTTCCTCGGTATTCGATAACGACTAAGGCCGCTTTGTAAAACCGGGCAGGATGGGAGCCGATGGCCGATATTTCCAAGGATCCATATTAGGGATTCCGATCTGGATGATGACGTGTTAGATCAACAATAATTTTACCACTATGAACAGCAAGAAAACGATACAGAACAAGATATACCTGTTACTGCTATTATGCGGGATACTGGGCACCATGGCTGCCTTCGCGCAGGAAACCGGCAATTCGGGTTCCAATTCCACCTACCACAACCAGTTGTTTTTCAATCGATTTTTGATCAACCCGACCTTTTCGCTGGTCAGGGAGAACAAATCGTACCTGAACCTGCTGCACCGCAACCAGTATGCGACCTTCGAAGACAACCGACAGAATTATTTTCTGGGGTTCAGCAATAAACTCAACGACCATACCGCCGTGGGTGTCGGGGTCTACAGCCAATGGTCGGGGGTCATCCAGGAGTTCGGATTCAA
>JBATHI010000201.1:0-5900 GCA_049666645.1 Flavobacteriaceae bacterium
TCGTAATCTTTTTTGATCAAGCTTATCACACCGGCCGAAACGGGAAGGGCAAATTGCAGAATATCCCCGGAATCTTCAAGCAAATATTCCCACCTTTCATGGGTGCCACCAGAGCCATCTTGCCCAATGATCGATAAAGGGAGGTATAGAAATTGGGCAAGGACCAGTTTTATTTTAAAAAATTTTCCCATACTGAAAACATTTACGGGTCCATTATGGAATCGGGGTCCACATGGTCTAATTTAACCAAAATAAGCGAAGTCATTCTCGATTTGTTTTTGTATTTTTTCAGTAATCTTGACCTATATTTCTTAATTTGTAGTATCAACAAGAGATCGATGAAAAAGAGGATTTTTTTGAAACGCCTTGGACAGACGGCTTTAATTGCGCCCTTTGTCCCATATGCCATGGCATCTCGAACTGAAATTGTTATCGGAGGGTACGACTTTCTTGAAGAGGAAGATTTTTGGGAACGGATCAGGCGCGATTATACCTTAAAGCCCGATTATATCAATCTGGAAAATGGGTATTACAATTTCATTCCCAATCCTACTTTGAAACGTTATATGGAACATATCAAGTTCGTCAACATTGAAGCTTCCTATTATATGCGAACGGTGCAATGGGACAATAAAAAAAGGATTGCCGCAAGATTGGCCAAGCTGGTGGGCTGTGCCCCCGATGAGTTGATCATCACCAGGAATACCACGGAATCGCTGGATATGATCATTGGGGGCTATCCATGGGAAGCGGGGGATGAGGCCATCATGGCGGAGCAAGATTATGGTTCCATGCTCGATCATTTCGAACAGGTAGCCTTGCGCTATGGGGTGGTGAACAAAGTGGTGTCGGTACCCAACCACCCATCTTCAGACGAGGAAATCGTGTCGCTTTATGAATCCCGGATAGGCCCGAGGACCAAACTGATCATGGTTTGCCATATGATCAACATTACCGGGCAGATTTTGCCCATTCGCAAGATCTGTGATATGGCACATCGCCATGGGGTACAGGTGATGGTCGACGGAGCGCATTGCATCGGACATATCGCCGTCAATATCAGCGAACTTCATTGCGACTATTATGGGTCGAGCCTTCACAAATGGTTAAGCACTCCGTTGGGGGTTGGCATGCTCTACGTTTCCAAGGCCAACATTCCCAAAATTTGGCCTTTGTTGGCCGATCACGTGAAAGAACCTGGCAACGTGCTGCGCTTGAACCATACGGGCACCCATCCCGTACATTCAGACCTGGCCATCGACGACGCGATCGATTATCTTGAATTGTTGGGAATGGAGCGCAAGGAACAGAGACTCCGCCAACTACAGCGGTACTGGAGCGACCGTTTGCGGGATGTAAAACATGTGGTCATCAACACCCCTGTAGAACAACACCGAAGTTGCGGCATTGGCAATGTGGGGATCGTGCACCTAAAGCCTGCCGAATTGGCCCAAGCTTTGCTGGATGAATTTCAAGTGTTCACCGTGGCGATCGACTATGCCAATGTGCAAGGCTGTAGAATTACCCCTAACGTGTATACGACCACCAGGGAATTGGATCATTTTGTCGAGGCCATCAAGACCCTTGCCGCAAGAAAAGAGTAACACACCGACTATTGATCTTGCGTGCCTGAAAAACCTGACAAAAGTCATACTTTTTAAAAGATAACCTGCCTAAATTCAAGGATATAAAAGCAGGGATCATGAGGGAAAAAAAGAATCCAAAAGCAGATCTGAACCGCGATAGCGGTCTATTCTTTGTCATTGGACTTACCATTGTGCTTTTCACCACCTGGATGGTGCTGGAACACAAGACCTATGACAAGGAAGAGCAGTTGGTTCAAATCAGAAACGTCTCCGATGATCTCAACGAGGATGTGCCCATCACCGAAAAGTTGAATACCCCACCACCGCCACCGCCTCCTTCCGCTCCTGAAATCATTGAGGTCATAGAGGATGCGGCCGAAATCGAGGAGACCATCATAGAAAGTACCGAAATCAACCAAGAAACGGTGATCGAAGCCCCGATGGAAGTGGATGACGTGGCCGTTGAAGAGGTGGAGGAAGATATTACGGTACCTTTTGCAATCATCGAAAATGTACCCGTTTTTCCCGGTTGTGAAAACGTACAGGGCAATGATGAACGCAAGGCATGTTTCCAGGAGAAAGTGCAAAAACATGTGCTCAAAGAATTCAACTATCCCCAGATCGCGGTAGAACTGGGCATAGAAGGGAAGGTTTATGTGCAATTTGTGATCGATGCACAAGGCAGAATCACCGATATAAGGACCAGGGGCCCCGATATTGGATTGGAAAAGGAAGCGGCAAGAATCATCGCGACCCTACCACAGATGAAACCCGGGATGCAGCGCGGCAGGCCGGTAAGGGTTCCTTATAGTATTCCGGTCAATTTCAAATTGCTCTAATGCACGATTCAGTGGCCTGCCTTCCGATAGCGATGTAAACGCTCCGGTCCCTCCAAAACCGATCGGATGACTTGCAAGGTGCCGTCATCCCTGGTCTCGATCTGCCATTTGATCAGCGTAATTTGCCCCTCTTCTATTTCGATGCCCGTAATACTTCTGGGATGTACACAGCTGCCATCATTGAATAGGGGAATGTCTCCTGGCTCGGGAAATCGGGGACGATGGGTATGCCCTATGATGGTGACCATCAGTTTGTGTTCAAGGATCCATCTTTTGATACGGCGTTCCACCTTAATGAGTTCCTTATAGTTTTTGGCCGGACTGGTAGGATCGGCAATACCCCACACCTGAAGCGGTTTCCATAGGACCCTCACCAAAAATCGGCCCAATCTCCAAAAAGTATAGTTCCACCAATCGGCTTGATGCCCATGGGTGAGAAATAGTTCTTGTTGGGTTACGGTATGCTTCAAAACCAGCGCTTCATGGTATACGATATCCCCAAAAAGCACTTTCTCACAACCCTCAATTTTATCGAAATAGGTAAACAAATGCCTTTTGACGTAATCAGGGTCTTTGTACACCATATCGTGGTTGCCCCATAGCATATGTAACCTGTTCTGCAAATGGAAGTCGCTCATCAGTTTATATACATTTTTATGTGCCTCGAAGATGGGTTCGAAAGATAAGTGCTCCCAAAGTTCGTCACCGTCGCCCAGCTCACAGTAATGGAAACCATTTTTAAAATAGTGTCTCAGGGCATGAAAGTAGATATTTCGATTGTTGGCAAAATCATCCGCGAAACTGTTGTCGCCCCTGTGACAGTCGCTAAAAATGATAAATTTCGAACGGTCATCAAAGGGAACGATCTTTGCATTTTGGTACGCTCGGTTCAGCCTATAATTGTACGACATGGGTCAAATTTTTGTAAATATCCCAAAAAATGTTCAACCACTTCAGAATGCCGTTAACATAAATAGACCTTCAATTTTTGTAATTTTAATGGGTTTTAAGCGTCTATTATGTTTATATCATGGAAAACAACTACAAGGACACACCGCTGATACCGCTCCTAAGTTTCAACAAACTTTTGGAACAATACGATGCCATGGCCAAGGGACCAGATCCTTTTTTGGCCCAAAAGGCCCAACACATACTTCAAGTGCAGGCGCCCTATCCGGAATTGCGCGAAGGGTTTACCGATGTCTCCCTTTTGGAAAAATATGAGGACATCATCCGCATTATTTTGGAAGATACTTTCTCGGACGTTTTGACCCATAACGAGATCAAAACCGCCTCCTTACCTTTCGGTGACACGGTGTTCAATTCTTCAAAACGCTTCAAGAAAATATTGCAGGATGCAGGGGGCGAAGGTTATAAGCCAGAAATGCGCCTGCTTCCAGACCATCTTTTTTATATTGTGGCCTGTACTGTTATTTTGGGGAGCCATTATGGTTACAAAATAGATTTCAAACGACCGATGTTCTATGACATTCCCGATGCAAGAGGGGTCATGCGGCATTACCGCATCATGTACAATGCGGATTTTATAGATATCATCCCCACCAAGAAGTCTAAAAAATTGACCGCCGAGGAGGTGGAGGAGCTGTTGGAAAACTACGATAATCTTGCACTTTGGAAGGAAAAAATCCCTCCGCAGAGTTTTATCTGCAAGGGGTTTGTAATTTCAAACATGTTCGATGTCACCGCCGATCATTCGATTTCAGAGATTAAATCGAACCTCATTGCGAATGACAAAAGAGGCAGTGACAATTTTATGCAAGATTTGGAGGGCGCTTTTAAATCGTTCTTTAACGTTGCCGACCTAAGCGTAGGTTTTGTGACCTATAATTCAAGGCACAACCGATTTGAACGGGTCTATGGTAACGGAATCGAGAGTATGATTCTCAAAGACGATGAATCGACTTCTTGTGAAAAGGCGCTTTGCCCATCTTCCTATAAGGCCTTGTTGGAAGACAACCATTATTTCGCGATAGCGGATGTCGATAAATATTACGACAAGTCTGGAGGATCTGCACCCTATAAGAACTTAAAGGATTCGGGATATAAAAGTGCCATTTTTGCACCGATTGCCGATGATGGACTATTACTGGGGGTTCTTGAGCTGGTTTCGCCCAACAAGAATGTGCTGAACAGTGTAAATGCCAATATGTTGGATGATATCATGCCTTTCATCGTAACGGCAGTACTGCGGTCAAAGGCCGAAGAGGAAAACTTGATCGATGCGATCATCCAGAACGAGTGCACTTCGGTACATGGCTCCGTATATTGGAGATTCAAGGAAGAAGCCAAACGGTTTATCAAGGAAACCCTTCAAGGTGGGCAGCCTTCATTTAAGGAAGTGGTTTTTAAGGATGTGAACCCGCTTTATGGGCAAATCGATATAAAAGATTCGTCCCAAGCAAGGAATATTGGCATTCAACGCGATCTGATGATTCAGCTTTCCGAAATTGGCAATGTGCTGGGAGCGGCCATCCGTATCACGGGTCTGCCAATTTATGAGGAACTGTTATTTAGGATCAATAACCATATCGACGAAATCAAAGAGGTACTGCATACCAACAGCGAGCAGGCCATCCACGACTTCGTGACAGGGGATATCAATCCTGTGTTGAGCCATTTAAAACAAATTGACCCCGACCTGAAAACACTGATTTTGGAATATGAGTCGAAACTTGATCCAGCTACGCATTCCTATTATGACCATCGCAAAAACTACGATGAAAGTGTGATGGCCATCAACAAAAAGCTGGCCGCGCTCTTGGACCAAAAACAAGAGCAGGCCCAAGCGATGTTCCCACATTATTTTGAACGTTTCAAAACCGATGGCATAGAACACAACATATACATTGGCAAGAGTATCGTGGAGGCAAAAGAATATAGTCCGTTGTACCTAAACAATTTAAGGCTCTGGCAGCTTCAGGTGATGTGCGAAATGGAAAATGCGCATTACGACCTGAAATCCAACTTAACCGTACCCTTGGACGTGGCCTCTTTGATCTTAGTGTACAATACCTCTTTATCGATAAGATTTAGAATGGATGAAAAGCGTTTTGACGTAGATGGCACCTACAACGCCCGTTATGAAATCATCAAAAAACGCATCGACAAATCCAATATAAAAGGTACTGATGAAAGATTGACGCAAACGGGAAAAATGGTCATTGTGTACTCCCAAAAAGCAGATGAAATTGAATATTTGCGATATATCAAGTTCTTGAAGTCAAAAGGATTTTTTACCGGGAACGTAGAAATCGTGGAACTGGAAGGACTTCAGGGCGTTTCGGGGCTCAAGGCAATTCGGGCCGAAATACTTTATAAAAAAGGCAAGGAAACCGAAAAAACCTTCACCTATAGCGACCTTATGGAGGAACTGGAAGGCTAGTTCCCTATCCCGCCCTTTCTGGACCAAAATAGTGGAATGCCACTGCAAAGGCAATCACCGAGACTATAATTC
>JBATHI010000202.1:0-2027 GCA_049666645.1 Flavobacteriaceae bacterium
TCCAATTCTGCATGTTCTGGTGATTCTTGCGATTTTATGATCAACAGTCTTTGATACTTGCCGTTGTGCATCAAATACCTTTTGTTGACGATACTGACCAATTCGTTCAATTCCAAGGAATTGCCCAAACTTTCGCTGAAGACATAAACCCTGGCCCCACTTTGCAATAGCTTTCGTGCCACAAGTTTGGCGAGTTCATCTTCGGTACCGCTTGCCCCTTTTTCCGCATTTGTCGGGGCCTGGACCATTTGATTGGAAACCAGATAATAGACGGTGTTCTGCAGCAAGCTGTCTTTCATTTTGAGGGTTTCAAGCTCCGCCCCAAAGATCGGCGATTCGTCGCCAGTTGGCAATGCGATGTAAGACCCCATGTTCTTAAAGGAGTCGGGAGCTTCCGGAAGCAGGTATTCCATGCCTATGACCAAACGGCTGCCGTCCTTGAGTCTGTCTTTATTCAGGAGAATGAAGGTTTCATAGTATTTTACCACATCGATACCCTCTTTTCGGAGCACCGAAAAAATTCCGTCCCCATCCTTGGCCACCACGGTTTGCAGGGAATCTTGGGCAACCATGGCCGGCAAGGCCATGAAGGTCGAAATTGCAAAACATAGCCAATATTTAGAGCTATTGAACGCCATGTACCGTTTATAATTCATAGGGTGACCGCGATGGTAATGGGCACCATCCTGAAACAAAATTAACCAACCCTTGGGAAATGCGAAAGCGTTATACCAAAATTAGTTCAAAAGGCATGTCCTGGATGGCTTCCGAAAAAAACCGCTTCCCTTCCAATGGATTAAAATGGTATTCCAAAAGAAGGGCCTATATTTACAAGACTACTTTGCTACCCGATGGCCAAAAACCAAAAAATATGTTACCATGAAAATTAATTTTGAGATCAATGGCCAACCTAGGACGGTTGACGTAGATGGCGACACCCCGCTGCTTTGGGTGATTCGGGACGTACTCGATCTCAAAGGCTCGAAATTTGGTTGCGGGCAGGCGGCCTGTGGCGCCTGTACCCTGTTGATGGAGGGGGAAGCCCTGAGGTCTTGTACCTATCCCGTGAAATTCGCCGAGGGCAAAAAGATCGTGACCGTGGAAGGACTTGGAACGGAAACACGGATTCACCCTGTACAACAGGCGTGGATAGAAGAAATCGTTCCCCAATGTGGCTATTGCCAACCCGGATTTATGATGGCCACGGCAGCGCTCCTGCTTCAAAATCCAAATCCAACCGACGAGGATATCGATGCCAACATAACCAATGTGTGCCGCTGTGGCACCTATTACAGAATGCGCAAGGCGATCCACCGGGCCAGCGAAATTCAGAACACGATCGAAACCCCTTCAGAAAACCCTTCCACATAAGATGAACAAGGAAAACAAAGGCATTTCGCGACGAAGATTTATTGTACGCACCGCATTGGGCGGTACAGCGGTGATCCTGGGCACGACCTATTTGGCCCGTAACCCGATCAGGAGAAAAATAGCGGAGATGGTGAATACTGCCGAATCACCCTATCTGGGAAATACCGATGACCCAACCATATGGTTCGAAGTGCGTGTAGACAATACTATGCTATTTCATTGTCCGAAAGTAGAAATGGGCCAAGGTACCTTCACAGGCCTGGCTCAAATTGCAGCAGATGAACTGGATGTTGATCTTGGCATGATGACCGTGGTCCATGCTGCATCGGCATCAGGGAATATCGACAGTTTCGGTACAGGGGGCAGCACCTCCATATCAAGCCTTTGGGAACCGCTCAGGGAACTCGCGGCGACCATGCGGGAAATGATCAAATTGGAAGCGGCCAAAAAACTGGGAACCGACCCCGCTTTACTGACCACCGCTGCAGGCATCATTTCGGCAAAAGGCAAAACGATGACCTACGGAGAGGCAGTGCAAGGCGTTACCGAATGGAAAGTACCGAAGACACCCCCATTAAAAGCGATCAAGGACTATAAGTTCATCGGAAAACCACTGCCCAGGGTCGATTTAAAAGACAAAGTACTTGGAGTTCCAA
>JBATHI010000203.1:0-1630 GCA_049666645.1 Flavobacteriaceae bacterium
CTATTATAGAGGATCCGGAAAATCCGAATCTTGTATTCCTTGGCACAGACGACGGACTATATGTGTCCTTCGATGGAACTAAAAAATGGCAAAAATGGACCGAAGGGTTTCCTACCGTCTCCACCAAGGACCTTGCAATACACCCAAGGGAGCAAGATCTTGTTATTGGAACTTTTGGGCGTGCCGCCTGGGTGTTGGATGATATAAGGCCCCTGAGAGCTGTTGCTTCAGATCCAGGGATACTGCTTAAGGATATTAAAGTATTCGATCCGCCTACCGCCTACCAGGCAGCCTATCAGCAACCCACCGGTAGCCGTTTCGGAGCCGATGCCTTATTTAATGCTGAAAACCGGAAAGAAGGTGCCATGATTACATTTTTCCTAAAAGAAGGATACAAAAAGGAAGCGGTAAAGAAAGAGGCGGATGACGTGAAGGAAGAAAACGATGAGGCCAAAGTAGACGAAAAGGAAGAAGGAAATGAATCAGAGAAAACAAAACACTCCGTACAACTACAGATCTACAACGGAGAAGAACTCATCAGGACCTTAAAATTTAAAACGCCTGAAAAGGCAGGTTTCCACAGGGTCTATTGGAATATGGATGAAAAAGGTCCGGACAGGCCCTCGCGTACCATCCGGAAGCGAAACAGAGAAGCCGGAGGGGTAAATGTAAAGCCGGGTACCTACAAGATTGTTGTTTCACTGGGTGAAGCATCAGATGAAACCATGATCACAGTTGCTTCCGATCCACGATTGGATACCTCAGCCGGAGTCATCAATGAAGTCTATGCGGCCAGCAAAAAACTCGAAAGCTTTACCCAGGCCGCGGCCAACGCCGTTAAACAACTGGCTGAAAGTAAAAAAGTGGCCGACGAATATCAAAAGGAACTTAAAGAACTAGATAAAGAGGCTTTTAAGGATGCTATCAAGGCTTCAAAGGATATTTCAAAGAAAATTGATGGACTTATAGATATCTATCTGGGAAAAGAAGACAAAAGACAAGGCATTACCCGCAATCCGGAGCTCACTGTAACTAGAAGGATTGGGAATGCCTACCAATACGTGAGATCGCGAAAAACCGGGATTACCGAAACTGAAACCCGACTCATGGAATTCGCGGAAGCAGACCTCAAGACCGCTTTGGAGAAAACCAATGCCTTTTTTGGAGAGGACTGGAAAAACTACAAGGATACCATTGAGCCGCTCAGCATCTCAAAGTTTAAGGAGACTTCCTCCATTACATTGGATTAAATCTTGGTAGAAAAACAGTTAAAACACTCAATAATATAGAATAAATCTAAAAAGATGATCATGAAAAAAATTAGTTTCTTACTCATGCTCGCAGTTTTTTGGAACTGCAAGGAAAATAAGGAAGATACCATCGTCCAAAATCTAAAATCCTACACTATTGAACAAATGATGGATAATGAGAATGTAGGAGGTGGGAGTTTTTCGCCAGATCTTTCCAAATTACTGGTAACCAGTAACAGATCTGGAATTTATAATATGTACACCGTTGCCACAACAGGAGGCGAACTTCAGCCTGTGACACAATCGGACAGTTCTTCTGTATTTGCGATCTCTTATTTCCCGGAAGACGAACGGATGTTGTTTCGGATGGATAATAATGG
>JBATHI010000204.1:0-4992 GCA_049666645.1 Flavobacteriaceae bacterium
CCTGGGCATTGGTCTTTACCGAGCTTATGCCATTTTCACAGGAGGGTTTGGTTTTATAGGCCTCACTGCTTAAAATAACTTGACCGTTGGTGGCTTTAAGATTAAATCTGAACTGCCCGGACTTGTCTTTTTTGATTTCAAATTTTCCCATTTTATTATATTTTTAGTGACCGTAATTTAAACATTTTCAAATAAAAAAGCGAGTGAAACAAAGTTTCACGCTGCAAGCCCCAAATCCTTACCGAGCTAATACTACTGAGCGGGGCAAAATGTGTTTTTACAACAAACTTTTTCAATGTTTACAGGGGTGTCCGAACTTTTTGCAACAAACTTTTATTGTGCACTGCAATTGAAAATATGATCTAAGTTCGTTTAACCATTTAATATTCAAGGCATTGGATCTTAAACCGGACACCATAACATCGCTTTAGCGTGTTATCCTCTTGCTATTCGAACTTTATCCACTTCGCCGCTAAATTTTGAATACTTCCATAGGCTACATCATATTCAAAAAGAAGGTTGCGCCCTATTGGATTTTTGTTGGACGCTTGCCTATCGGGACGCTGCAAAAACCCAACAGGATCCAAGCGCAAAAGTTAAGGGTAAGGATTTGGGACGGTTTTTAGTTTTCCAGGTCATTTTCGTTGGGGGGAATTGAAATCTTATCTGCCTTCATCTTTTCTTTTAATCCTTCCATCTCCTGTGCAATTCTGCCATCAAGAACCTTGGCATAAATTTGGGTGGTCCTCAAGGACCGATGTCCCAACATTTTACTTACCGATGCTATCGAAATACCATTTGATAAAGTGACCGTTGTGGCAAAGGTATGTCTGGCCAAGTGCGTGGTCAGATTTTTATTGATACCGCATACATCGGCAATCTCCTTTAAATAAGCATTCGATTTTTGATTCGTCAATACGGGCAGGACACCTTTACTGTCGACTACGTAGGGATGCTCACCATATTTTTCGATGATGGCCTCGGCAGGGGGAAGTATAGGGATACTACTGAGCGTTTTTGTTTTCTTTCGCGCCATTTTGATCCATCGATCGCCATTGATCCCTATAACGATGTCTTCCGATTTCAATTCTTTTACATCGGAGTACGCCAACCCCGTATAGCAACAAAAAAGAAAAATATCCCTGACCAGCTCCAGACGGGGCATAAAGGATCTTTTATTCCGTAAAGCATCAAGTTCGATCTGGGTCAGATACTGCTTTTCCTTCGTTTTCCATGTGGCCTTCCAATGAAAGAAAGGGTCCCTGGAAATCCATTGATTGGCATAGGCAATTCGAACGATCTTTTTGAAGTTGACAATGTATTTGACAACGGTGTTATGGTCGCAGTTCTTTTTCGATTTTAAATAATACTCCAATCCGGTAATGAACTTATGGTCAACCTTTCTTACGGGAATATCATTTCTTCGATAGGCGTGATCTATATAATCCGAGACATGCTTTTTGGCAGCTTTGTAGCGCTGTAAAGTACCTTTTGTAAAACCCTTGCCGATCAGACTTTCAATTTCGTCGTTATGTTCCTGAAAGATTTCAAGAACCATATGCTCTTTTCCTTCTTTGCCCAAATAGGTGTTTTTGATTATTTCGGCCGTGACATCATTTCGCTCTTTTAATAGGTTATCGTAGATTTCAAAGAGTCGGTTTTTGACATTGTCCAAAAATCTGTTGAAGTTGGAAACTTCCACGGAAGTTCCTCTTAGTCTTCCACCATGTGAATCCCATCTTTGTTCATCCACGGCACGCCGTAAGCTGAACTCAGCTCGTTTTGAATTTACGGTAACCCTGCAATAAATGGTTACTTTTCCATCGGTATCGGATTCCCTTTTTTTAGGGTAAAAAAGGATGTTGATCGTTCCAAACATAGGTGACACTTTAAAATAGTCACCAGAAGGTACAAAAAACAAATGTTAAAGTTTCTCCGTAATGTTTTCTTTAACAGTGAATTACAGCGATGGCGGTGACTCTTTCAAAGGGGTGTTCACAGGCACCGCGAGAGGCACCTTTTATATGGTTTTATATGGTATTTTTTGACATCAAATAAAATGAAAAAGCCCGTAAATGGTTAATTTACAGGCTTTTGCGAATAATTCAATGACTTCTAAGCGGTCCGGACGGGACTCGAACCCGCGACCCCCTGCGTGACAGGCAGGTATTCTAACCAACTGAACTACCGAACCGTGGCGTTTAGCGGATGCAAATATACACCGCTAATTCTATTGCACAAACTATTTTCTTTAAAAATGCCCGTGCTTACAGAAAATTCTGCCGCTCCACCAAATAGGTGTTCAATACCCTTGCAAAATCAGCCTTGACGTCGACCTCCACATATTTGATCTTGTATTGGGCACATTTGAGCTTGAGGGCGCCAAAATACTCGGCCATGCTTTTTGTATAGGCCTCCTTAATGTTGTCGGCATAAAGATCGATGTGTTCCCCTGTTTCCACATCCCAAAACCGTTTGGGGGTGTTTTCAAAATCAAATCGGTACTCGGTACCATGGTCGAGCAAATGAAATAGCACGACCTGGTGCTTGTTATATTTTAAGTGCCGCAGCGCATCGAACAATTTCCCATCTTCGGTGGCGGTCTGCAGCATGTCGGTGAACAGGAAGATCAGGCTCCGGCGCTTGATCTTCTCCGCAATCAGATGCAAATGCTGATAGGTTTCCGTCTGGGCCGCCCGGCTTTCCTGCGATAGCATCCCCTCCAATTGGGCCAACAACATTTGGTGGTGGCGCTCACTTCCCTTCTCGGGGGCATAAAAATTATAGGTGTCGGAAAAGACGCTGAGGCCTACCGCATCGCGCTGCTTCTTCAAAATTTTCATCAGGGCCGCGATCGCCAGCACCCCATATCCGATCTTGTTCAGATGGTCGATGTCCAACTTCTTCACCATGGGATAATACATCGAGGGCGAATTGTCGAGTATCATATGGCAGCGCAGGTTGGTCTCCTCTTCGTACCTTTTAGTGTAGAGTTTATCGGTTTTGGCGAACAGCTTCCAATCGATATGCTTGGTACTTTCCCCGGTATTGTAGATTTTGTGCTCTGCGAATTCAGCCGAAAAACCATGAAACGGACTCTTATGGATGCCACTGATAAAGCCCTCCACCACCTGGTTGGCCAGCAGTTCCAGATTTTGGAAAAGGGGGGCTTTATTGATTTCCGATTGCAGTTTCATGTCCCTAAGTTAAAACAAAAAAAGGCTTGACATCTGCCAAGCCTCCTATAACAAAATATATCGATCTATTTTATAAAGCCGCATCAATGGCATCGGTGTAGACCTTTTTCGGGGATACCCCAACTTGGCGGTTCACGATTTCACCATTTTTGAAGACCAATACGGTAGGGATGTTGCGCACGCCATATTTAGCGGCGAATTCTTGATTGGCATCCACATCCACTTTGCCGACAACAGCCTTTCCTTCGTATTCAGTGCTCACCTCATCGATGATCGGGCCGACCATTCTACAGGGTCCACACCATGCTGCCCAAAAATCAACGACTACCGGTTTATCACTTTTTAATACTACCTGATCGAAGGTAGCATCGGTTATTTCTAATGCCATGTTATTTTATTTAATGATTATGCAAATTTAGTCATTTATTTCAAGTCTTCCTTACTCTCTCTATATATGTAAAACCTATGCCCCCATTGCCAAAGTTTATGGTTATCGTGGCCATACCGATCGGAAAATGTCAGTTCAATTTGAAGTGTACTTCTTTTTCCTCCAATACCGATAACAATTCACTGGTGATCTGCACTTTCTGCTTTCTGCTCGACATGCGTACCTTGATCTCGTCCTCCATACCATAGATTTCAAAGTTCAAGGGGTGCATCCCCTTATGGGAAACCAAAGTGTCCTTCAAATCTGCAATGCCCTCTTTCTTCAAGGCATCGATATTCAGCTTTATGGTGAGTTTCTTCGCATAGGTTTCCATCACTTCCTGCAACAGCATAAAACTGTTGAACTGCAATCGGGCATCTCCATTTTTCCCAGTTTCCCTGTTGACCCAACCTTCCCGCACGTACACCTTCAGGTACACAAAGGAATTGATCATCAAAAAATGTCGGTATTTCAGGTATTCTTCCCCAAAAATTCGGAACTCGAAGGAATCGGTATAGTCTTCCATCGTAAAGGAGGCCCAGCCCTTTCCGTTCTTGGAGGTACGGTGTTGCACATCGGTAATGACCCCTGCAAAAGAAAGTTCCTTGTTCACATAATCTTCCAGGTTGTTGGCATAGGATACACTGGCATTGCAAAAAGCATTGATCTCTGTCTTGAAGTCGTCGAGGGGATGGCCCGAGATATAGATGCCCACCACTTCCTTCTCCCGCCTCAATTTTTCCATGGTGCCCCATTCTTCGCAAGGCGGCGCGATCGGTTCGGGGATCTGTACCTCACTGGCATCGCCGAACAGGCTCACCTGACTTGAATTTTTGTTCTCTTGGAATTTGGCCCCGAATCGAATCACCTTCTCCAATAGGGAAATACCATCCCCGTCGTCGTGGAAATACTGTGCCCTGTGGGTGGTGCCGAACGAATCGAAGCCGCCGGCCACGGCCAGGTTTTCAAACGCCTTTTTGTTGGCTGCCCTCAAATCGATGCGCTTCGCCAGATCAAAGACCGATTTGAAGGGTCCCTCCTTTTTTCTTTGTTCGACTATGGTTTCCACAGCGGCCCTGCCTACCCCTTTGATAGCGCCCATGCCAAATCGTACGGCGTTGTTCTTGTTCACAGCAAACTTGTAGTAGGATTCATTGACATCCGGACCCAGAACCTGTAAGCCCATCCGTTTGCATTCTTCCATGAAAAAGGTCACCTGCTTGATGTCGTTCATGTTGTTACTCAACACGGCGGCCATATATTCCGCGGGATAGTGTGCCTTCAGGTATGCGGTTTGATAGGCGATATAGGCATAACAGGTAGAGTGGCTTTTGTTGAAGGCATAGGAGGCAAAGGCTTCCCAATCTT
>JBATHI010000205.1:0-3508 GCA_049666645.1 Flavobacteriaceae bacterium
TCCTGCGGAATGCCAAGTTTGGGAAGTTTCTTCGTTTTGATCGGTTTTGAGGCATTTCTTCTTGCCATTTCCTTTTCATCCTCCAACAAAATGCCATAATAGCCATCGGAGGTTTTGTTTCGAACCGTATCCAGATAGGTCACTTTTACCAATCGGGCGCTAAAGCTTTTTGGCGTTAACAGGTTGTAGAGCCGGTACACCAGGTACTCATGGATCACATGGGCATCATCTTGACAAGGGGTCACCAATTTCAGTTTGTCCTGGCTTTGAAATAGGGTGCCTTCCAGTTGGTCCGCTTTCGAAAAATTCAGCCATAAGGGCGGATAGTCGCAATTGGATGATTTCTTTCTGAAATGGCCCCTCGTTTTGATCTTCACGGGAATATGCAGTGAGTCTGAACCTTCAAGAGAGGAAATACCGGCACGGTAGTAGGCCGAATTTTCCTTACGGTCCCTAAAAGCGTTTTTGAGCTCACCACGCAACACCAAGGGCAACACTTCATCGGAATCGAAAAGGGGAGCGGTTTGGGCAGCCACATTTTGCCAGCCCAAGAGCAAAACAAAGCAGGGTATCAGGATCAAGGTTCGGTGATGCCTAAAGATTCCATCCATCGGTAGCAGCGGTTGTGTGAGCCACTCCCTAAGGTACTGAGAATAATTGTTATAGAACAGTGATAAGATAAAAAACCAAAACAAGCCGCCGCGTTATGGCCTTCCGCCAAAGGGGTCATTTTGGATCAGGAAGATACTTATGATGTTGGCAAATGAATCAATCTTTCACATTGATCAAAACCGCCTCACAGCTTTTAAGGTCAGAATTTAAAACGATGTTTTCCGAATCGGTCTTATCCTTGATTTCGATTGACACTGTGTTCGGTGGATATTTCCCAAGATTGTGGGCATATAGGAACAGGTCGTTGGGTTTGGACGGGTCGAGTTGAATGTCGAATTTTTCCTTCTGGTAGGTGAGGGCATAGTTGGAAACGACGGCTACACCATTGAGGTAGATCGAAACGACATCCCCATCTTTACGGCCATGGTCCCATAAACTGATGCTGATATCGGCATTGTTCACGTTCATTTCCTTGATATAGGTAATCTTTCGGCCTTCGAAAGTATTTCTGATCGGTGCTTCCTCGACCGGGGCAGTTACCGCTTTTTCTTCCATTTCGGCAACGACCACTTCTTTGACCACCTCAGGTTGTATATTCTTTTTTCGCGGGGCTTTATTTATGGTGAAGAAGCCCGTAGCGTATTTTGCGATATGATCTTTATCGGCTGGAAACATCTCTATGCCCATCACCCGATAGTTATCACCGGCCGGCAATGATTTATCCAATGACACCCCATCCACAAAATTGTTGTTTTCGAACCTTCCCAACTCTTGAACGACCATATCATCTTTTACCAGATAAAATCTGATGGCCCTATCTACGGGAATATTCTTGGTATGCCATTTCAGTTCCACCGTTTCGGGAATCGTCCATACCGTGCCTTCACTGGGATATGTAATTTCCAGTGCCGTCCGCTCCGGAAGGAATTTTTGACCGGTCAAGGCGGCCAAATCATCTTGTTGCCATAGATGAAACCTAAAATCGGAGGCATTGGCACATAATATGAAATCTGTTTTTACCGATGCCGTTGTATTGGCATAACCGGTAAAGTTGGCACAAGCGAACAGGATGAAGAGATTAAAAAGCCCTATCCTATAGTTTGAGTTCAAGTTCCCTGAAGGTTTTGTTTTCATGATTCACGAAAAAAGAGATTACGCTTCCTTGGACCGTTTATCCATAACAATTCGACAAACAGGCCTATTTCATCGATGATCTGGTGTTGCCGAACCATCAAATAGCTAACGTAAATGCCTCCCAAATATTGTGGTCATTGGTCGATAAAGGGTTATATAGTAAGGAATATCGTACAGAAAAAACAGGCGAACCCATTTGATCGTTCGCCCGTTGGTGAAGTGCCAATTCAGAAAATCAAGCCAATATCATATTGTGTACGGGTAGGATGATTGGTTGTACCGGGGTACCCCCGTTTTTGATCAGTATGGGAATCATGGTTTCCCCAAATCGGTGAAAGGCTTCCTCGGAGGTCCATACGTCGGTCACATGCCAGTTTGGCCCATTGGGTGCGGCAACATGGTATAACCTTTCGGGTATATGCCCTTTACCAGCGGATTCAAGGTCTTTGATGATGGCATCATACATTTTTTTATCCAGATTTGGGAAGGAGAATTGGACCATTACTTTTTTCATGACATAAATTTTAAATCGGTTCAAGAATCATAAAGAGATCTGTTTCTAGATCCCTGGACATCTAAAAGTTATGGGAACCATTACATCCCATGGCCACACCACTTCACTTTTCCTATTTATGTGATAAAGGAAGCATTTGATGTTTGGATGTACAACAGAACAAGTACGAACGATGCTGATTTCTGTCCGAAGGCCTGTGCTTATTTACCGAGCATTATCGCGGATTGGGCCGGGGTTGCCATTATGGAATTATTTGGGGTGCCTGGTGTTACCCAATGTCTTTGCATCAACTCCAAGTGACCTCTGCAAAAATGGCTTTGTAGAGCTTTAGAATCAAAGCATGACTCCTCGGACCATTTCTGCCGGAAGACCTTGACCTTGTAAATTCAAGTCCCCTATACTTTGTAGATCAGAATATACAGCGACCACAGAATACAAAAAGTACAGAAACTATAGAGCATGAAAGTGAAAGTATTTTTTTTGTTCATAAGACACGGTTTATACTATTAAAACCGAAATCTTGGGCAGAAACTATTTTTGACCCGAGCAAAGGGCAGAATATTCGATTTGCTGGAAAATAATCGTTCAAGGGTTTTTTTAATCTATCAACGGCAGTAGCAGCAGCGTTCGGATAACCTTATAATATGGCCCTTCATCGACAAACGGAACGCATGGCTCAAACCATGACCTTCTTTAATGCCCTGTCGAACATTTCCATCTCCTGGGTAGTTCCTGTGCTGATCCGTGCCCATTCGTAGAACGGTGGGAACGGCCTACCAATGATCACGTTTTCTTTCTGCATCGCGGCCATGAGCTCATTGATGTTCCTGCCCGACTTGAAGAATACGAAATTGGTGTGTGATTTGATGTGCTCCAGTCCCAATTCATCCAAGGTGGCATATATTTGTTTTTTGGCCGCCTCGTTCTTGCCCAAACTGAACTTATAAAACTCATCGTCTTTCAGGGCTTCCTTGGCAGCAGCAATGGCCAATATATTGGTATTCGCCATGACGGCATTGTTGAGGCGCTCCGCGATATCCGGTCTTGCGATCAGATACCCCAGTCTTAATCCCGCCAAGCCATAGACTTTTGAAAACGTTTTGGATACGATTACATTTTGGCCCTGCTTCACCAATTCTACCATCGACGGATAATCAGGCTCGGTGATGAAGTCGTAGTAGGCCTCATCGCTAAAAATAACGGCTTTTTCATCCAAGGAAGAACAGAAATCGCGCAGCATGTTCTGAT
>JBATHI010000206.1:0-5958 GCA_049666645.1 Flavobacteriaceae bacterium
TTTGCTGCCCAGCCATTTGTTTTCCATCATGGTTTCGATGAAATCGGGCAGTTTGAAGAGTTCGTGCCTTTCGTCGTCCTTGCAGTTTTCGTATATCCCGTTGGCCACATGAACGAGGGTATCCAAGCCCACTACGTCAACGGTTCTGAAGGTAGCCGACTTCGGTCTGCCGATGACCGGCCCCGTCAGTTTATCGACTTCTTCTACAGTCAGTCCCATTTCCTTGACCATATGAAACAGGCTCTGGATACTGAAAATTCCAATCCGGTTGCCGATGAAAGCCGGGGTATCCTTGGCGACCACCGATGTTTTGCCCAAAAACTTTTCTCCGTAGCCATTCAAGAAATCCAATACTTCCCGGGAAGTTTTCGGACCTGGTATGATTTCAAACAATTTCAGGTATCGCGCAGGGTTAAAAAAGTGGGTCCCGGAAAAATTTTTCTGAAAGTCATCGCTTCTACCTTCGCTCATGAATTTGATGGGGATCCCAGAGGTGTTGGAAGTAATAAGGGTTCCTGGTTTTCTATATTTTTCGAGTTTTTCAAAAACGATTTTTTTAATGTCCAACCGCTCCACGACCACCTCAATGATCCAATCCACTTTTCCGACTTTGGCTATGTCGTCTTCCAAATTTCCGGTGGTGATCCGTTGTGCAAAATCTTGGTGGTAGATAGGGGAGGGCTTTGATTTCAAGGCATTGGCCAAGGATTCGTTCACAAGTCGGTTCCTGACCCCTTTGTTTTCCAAGGTTAACCCTTTGGCTTTTTCCTTATCGTTCAGTTCCCGGGGCACGATGTCGAGCAGGAGTACCTCGACCCCGATATTGGCAAAATGGCAGGCAATACCGCTTCCCATGATGCCAGAGCCGATTACGGCTACTTTTTTGATGTGCTTGTTCATTAATGTATTGGTTAATTTATTTTCGTAACCTTATTATAGATCGCTTTTTCCGCAATCAATTGGTTGATCATATCCATGACCTCAAAAAAGCAATCCAACTTTTCTTTGGATACGCTCGCTTTTACCGCCTCGTTGAATTGAAGGACCACCGCTTTGGAGTCCGTTCTTTTTTCCAATCCAAAAGGGGTTAAATGGATCAAGACGCCCCTGCCATCATTAGGGTTCGGTCTTCGCTCGATCAGCCCTTTTTCCTCCATACTCTTCAGTATGCGGCTAAGGCTTGTGGCTTCCATCCCCATTTTGGGGCCCAATGCCGTGGAGGGGGTGCCCGTTTTGGGATCGATGCTCAACAAGGTGAAACCGACCGCCATGGTTGAGTCAAAGATTTTGGCCTCCTCGTTGTACATTCGGGCCACCGCTTGCCATGTGGCTCGCAGGGCATAATCAATGGTAATATCCTTCATGTTTTCTGATGTGGGCTTTCAAATATACCAAAAATATATTATGCATGCATAATATAATTATAAAATTTTTGGGGGTGGCCGATGTATTTCAATCCGTTGAAACATCAGGACCTTAGGACATCAATCCCACGAATCACCGGCTCTTTCCGGTCAGGAATTTTAGAAGTCGGTACTTAGGAATGCTGATAGATGGAGTTGTACAGGTCGATGTAGATCGCTTTGATGGCTTTTCGCTTCAATTTCATGGTTGGAGTCAGATGTCCCCCTTCTATGCTCCAGATTTCAGGGGTAAGTCGAAATTCTTTTACTTTTTCCCATTTGGCAAAACTTTCGTTGGCCGAATCAACTTCTTCCTGAAAACGATCTAAAACCATTTGGTCTTTGATCATTTCAGCATCAGAAGAATAGGCAAGCCGATGCTTCTTGGCCCAGTCCCGCAAAAACACAAAATCGGGCTGTATGAGGGCTGCAGGCATTTTTTCGCCATCACCCACCACCATGATCTGTTCGATAAAGCGCGATTGTTTAAAACGGTTTTCAAGCAATTGCGGCGCTACATATTTCCCGCCCGAGGTTTTGAACATTTCTTTTTTCCTATCGGTGATGCTCAAAAATCCGTCAGCATCGATTTCCCCGATATCGCCGGTGTGGAAGTAGCCATCGATCATCACTTCCGCCGTTTTCTCCGGGTCTTTATAGTAGCCCATCATCACTTGGGGCCCTTTGACACATATTTCACCGTCCACCGCAATTTTTACTTCGGTACGATCGAGCAGTCTCCCAACGGTACCTATACGGAATCCACCATTGCGCATATCGTTCACCGAAACTACGGGAGAAGTCTCCGTAAGCCCGTAACCTTCCATGACGCCCATCCCGGCGGCATTGAAAATTCTTGCAAGTCTGGGCTGCAGCGCAGCGCTACCGGAAGAAATAAGCGAGAGATTGCCGCCAAGTCCTTCTTTCCATTTGCTAAAAATAAGTTTTCGGGCCAAGGCCAATTGCTGCTCGTACCACCAGCCATTTTGGCCATAGGGTTCGTATTTCAACCCTACTGCCACAGCCCAAAAAAATAATTTCTTTTTTATACCCGTCAGGTCCGTGCCTTTGGCGATGATCTTGTCATATACTTTTTCCAGCAATCGTGGCACGGCCGTCATCACATGAGGGGTCACTTCCTTGAGGTTATCACTGATCTTTTCCATCGATTCGGCAAAATATATCGAAACGCCAGCGTATTGGTAGAGGTACATCATCATGCGCTCATAGATATGACACACAGGCAGAAAACTCAGGCATTTAGCCTTGCCGTATTCAATGGCCAAACGCTTGCAACTTTCCAGCGTATTGCTCACCACATTGCTGTGTGATAACATCACCCCCTTGGGTCTTCCGGTAGTGCCCGAGGTATAGATCAAGGTGGCCAAATCGCCCGGCTTCACGGCATCCTTTAGCTTGTCGACTTCGTTTTGGTTGGCGGTATCGGCACCCAATTCGAGCAATTCCTTCCAATTTTTACAAGTTGGGAGTTGATCGAAGGAATAAACGCCTTTTAAAGAAGGCACTTGATCTTGAACGGCCATGACCTTTTCATGGATTTCACTGCAGGATACAAAACAATATTTCGATTCGGAATGGTTGAGCACATAGGCATAGTCTTCCTGGGAGATGGTGGGGTAGATGGGAACGTTCTGCGCCCCCAATTGAAGAATACCGATATCCATTATATTCCACTCCGTGCGATTGGTCATTGATATCAGTGCAATTTTATCGTTGGGCTTTACCCCAAGCCGAAGTAGGGCACGACTGACCGCATTGGCTTTATCGATATATTCCTTGGTGGAAGTGGACACCCATTGGCCCTCGTATTTAGTGACCAGGCATTCTTTGAGATCGTATTGCGCCAATTGGTAATAGGGGAAGTCGAAGAGACGGGTGATATTTTGCATATGATAGTTCTATCTGGTCACTGCAAAATAAGAAAAGGGAATGGTATAATAAAATGGAACCATCAATAAAAACGCCTTCTGATTATTAGGTCCTCAAGAGAACGATCTATTTCTTGGAAATATGTTAAAGGGAGTCCCTATTTTCCAGTGCTGGCCAACCTGCAAGTATAAAGGTTCGGCAGAACGGGCCAAAATTGATATAGCCGCTTAAAAATCCCAAATTTTCGAAGTTTTTCCCTCAAAGGTACGTGAGTTGTTCTATCCAGACCCGGGCATTGACAAAGGCCTCAAGCCATGGTGATACCTCATCCCGACGTTCGCTTGGGTAATGCGCCCAGTTCCAAGGAAAGGTAGAGCGTTCAATATGGGGCATGGTCACCAAATGGCGGCCACTACGGTCACAAAGCATGGCGGTGTTATAATCGCTGCCGTTGGGATTGGCAGGGTATGCTCCATAGCCATATTTGGCGACGATATGGTAATGATCTTCGGTCTGGGGCAACACAAATTTCCCTTCCCCATGTGAAATCCAGACCCCAAGTGTGGTCCCTGCAAGTGTCGATAGCATAACGGAATTGGTTTGCTGAACGGTGACCGAGGTAAAGTTGCTTTCATGTTTGCCGGAATCGTTATAAGTCATCCTACCATGGAACTTGTGCTCCGGATTGATCAGATCAAGCTCCATGAACAGCTGACAGCCATTGCAGATTCCGATGGACAAAGTATCGGGCCTAGCAAAAAATTTTATTAAGGCCTCGTTTGCCTTTGTATTGTACTTAAAGGCCCCTGCCCATCCTTTGGCGCTGCCCAGCACATCGGAATTCGAGAAGCCGCCAACGGCCCCTAGCAATTGGATGTCTTCCAAGGTCTCGCGGCCCGCAATAAGGTCGGTCATATGTATGTCCTTTACCTCAAAACCTGCAAGGAACATGGCGTTTGCCATTTCGCGTTCCGAATTACTGCCTTTTTCACGGAGGATGGCGGCCTTAGGCCTCACCCCGGAAGGGCGTGGAGAAAGATGGCCGGAAAAATGTGCCGGGAAGGTGTAATGCAACGGCTGTTGTTTATAGTTCACGAAGCGCTCCTTGGCCAACCCGGCTTGGGTTTGCTTAGAATCCAAAAGGAAGGAAGTCTTGAACCAGGTATCGCGCATCGATGCGACGTTCAAACCCATTTCCACGCTTCCGTTCCTCACATTGAGGGTACTATGGGTAACCACCTGCCCGATCTTGATGAAATCAACGCCCGAATCGGTCAAAAAACTATCCGTATCCGGAGCCTTGGATTGAAAAACGATGCCGGCATTTTCGGAGAACAGCAATTTGATGGTATCGGCCTCGCCCAAGTGTGACAGATCCAAATCGGCTGCCAAATCATTGTCCGCAAAACACATTTCCAACAGTGTGGTGATCAAACCGCCCGATGCCACATCATGGCCCGAGGCGATTTGCCCTTTTTTGATCAATTCCTGTATGGCGTTGAATGCCCTCCCAAAATATGCCGGATCTACAATATTGGGGGCTTCATTTCCTATACCGTTCAAAACTTGTGCCAGGGAAGATCCCCCTAATTTGTAAACATCCTTGGAGAGGTTGATATAATAGATCGGCCCACCATTCCTCTTGAATACCGGTTCCACAACTTTGGTAATGTCCGAACAATTGGCCGCCGCTGAAATGATCACGGTTCCGGGGGAGAGCACATCCCCATCTTGATATTTTTGTTTCATCGAGAGGGAATCCTTGCCCGTGGGCACGTTGATGCCCAGGGCGATAGAAAAGTCGGAGACGGCCTCAACGGCTCGATACAATCGGGCATCTTCCCCTTCATTTTTGCAGGGCCACATCCAGTTGGCGGAGAGGGAAACCGATTGAAGGCCCTCTTTTAAAGGGGCCCAAATGATATTGGTCAAGGCTTCCGCAATACTGTTCCTACTGCCTGCTTCGGGATCGATCAAACCGGAAATCGGGGAATGCCCAATGCTGGTCGCAATCCCTTCCCTTCCCTTAAAATCCAGGGCCATGACCCCACAATTGTTCAAGGGTAGCTGTAACGGTCCAACACATTGCTGTTTGGCCACACGGCCACCCACACATCGGTCAACTTTATTGGTAAGCCAATCTTTACAGCCCACAGCTTCCAATTGCAACAGCTGTTCGAGGTAGTCGTGAAAATGTTCCAGGGTATAGGTCAAGGGACCGTACCCGCGATTGATGTGAACATCGGTCATCACCGTTTTGGGAGAACTTCCGAACATGTCCTCTAGATTCATGTCCATGGGTTTTTCCCCGGTAAGGCCCGATTGGAAGGTAAACCTGTGATCGCTGGTAACCTTGCCCACCGAATACATGGGCGAGCGTTCCCTTTCGGCAATCCTTTCGAGCAGTGCCAGATCTTTTTTTCCGATGACCAGCCCCATGCGTTCCTGGGATTCATTGCCTATGATTTCCTTGGCCGATAAGGTGGGATCGCCGATGGGCAATTTGTCCAAGTCAATGCTGCCCCCAGTGTCTTCCACCAATTCGGAAAGGCAGTTGAGATGTCCACCGGCACCATGATCGTGAATGGAAACGATCGGGTTATGGTCGCTTTCCACCAAACCACGGATGGCATTGGCTGCCCTTTTCTGCATCTCTGGGTTGGAA
>JBATHI010000207.1:0-5462 GCA_049666645.1 Flavobacteriaceae bacterium
GTACCCTTTGAATCGAAACGTTTCTTTAGATGGCGCAATTATCAGGATTATGGCACGGGTGTCGCGGGCGATCTTTTCGTGCATGCCTTTTCCACATTAAATTATATCTTGAGTTCTCAAGGACCCAATCGTGCCTTATCTACCGGAGGGCTGCGCTATTGGAACGATGGCCGCGATGTGCCCGATGTGACCCTTACTTTCTACGACTATCCTAAAACAGATACCCACGCCGCATTCAATGCTTCCTTCCGGGTGAATTTCATCGCCGGTTCGGGAGGGGGAGGCGGTTTTCGTTTGGTCGGGACCGAAGGGGAAATGGAAGTAGGACAAAATTCGGTGACCCTCACACGAACCCGCCTGGGCATGGTGCCTGGAGGATATTCCATGATCGCCTATACCGAGGCGACCCAGGAAAAAATCAGAAAGGCCTATGCCGATCTGCTGTTGGAGACCAGGTCGTCTGCCCTGAATATCGGCAAGACCACTTGGGAAGCGCCGAGGGATTATAAAGGGGGACATTACGACCATTTTTACAATTTCTTCCAGGGCATCAGGGGCAAAGGGGAAATTGTTGAAGACCCCACCTTTGGCTTGCGAGCAGCAGGAGCCGCCCTTTTAGCGAATGAAAGTTATTTTCAACAAAAGCCTGTGAGCTGGGATCCCATTGCCATGAAACTTGTTTGACTAAACCGACTCCTATGAAAAAAGTAAGCCTATTCTTTTGCGTCCTATTTTGCGTGGCCATGATGGCCCAAAACCAGCCCTTAAATATCATCGTTTTTGGTGCCCACCCCGATGATTGCGATCAAGATGCCGGGGGTACTGCCCTATTATTTGCCCAAATGGGTCACCATGTAAAATTCGTTTCCCTGACCAATGGTGATGCTGGCCATCAGAACATGGGTGGTGGGGAATTGGCCAAAATCAGGATTGCCGAGGCGGCCGAAGCCGGAAAAAGATTTGGCGTAGAATACACCGTTTTGGACAACCATGATGGGGAATTGATGCCCACCTTGGCCAACCGATTGAAAGTGATTCGTGAAATTCGTAAATGGGACGCGGATATCGTGATTGCGCCCCGACCCAACGACTATCATCCCGATCATCGTTATACCGGCGTGTTGGTACAGGACGCCGCCTATATGGTAATCGTGCCCAACGTGGCCCCTGAAGTACCGCCCTTGCAAAAAAATCCGGTATTCATGTATAGCGAAGACCGGTTCCAAAAGCCAAGCCCGTTTGAACCCGATGTGGCGGTGATCATCGATGCGGTCTTCGACCAGAAGATCTATGCCATGGCCGCGCATGAATCCCAATTTTTTGAATGGCTACCGTGGACCTCGGGTGATCTCGACAAGGTCCCCAAAGAGGAAAAGGCGCGGTTGGCATTTCTTGCGGGTTCCCGCTCGTTTACACCAAATGAAATCACCAGGGCCAGTTTGAAAAAATGGTATGGTGAAAAAGCGGCCTTGAATGCCAAGCATGCCGAAGGTTTTGAAATCTGCGAATATGGGAAACAGCCTACGGAGGAAGAAATATTGGAATTGTTCCCGATGCTAAAAAAATAAGGGCCTGGAAATCGATATTGCCCTCCCGTGGGCGCATGGATTTTATTAGATTTTAAAGGTCACCACGGGAAGTTTGGAATGGTTGGCCACATCCTCCCCGATGCTGCCCATAAAAAAGTGCGAAAGCCCTTTTCGGCCATGGGTCGGAATTCCTATGGCATCGGCTTTTATCCCTTCGCTAAAGCTCAAGATGCCCTTGATCACGCCATAGTCGTTATGGATACTGACCTCGAGATCGGTACACGCTTTTTGGAGAAATTGATTGATCCTGTTATTGGCATCCGACGTGCTCAAAAAATTCTCCCCCGGCGTATTGATATAGACCAAATGCAGTTGGGCGTCGAACAATTCGGCAAATGCCTTGGCCTTCTGGAAGGCACCAAGATTTTCATCCTTAAAATCACAGGCGAACACAAAATCGTCTACCTTGAAATCGACATGTTTCTCCTTGACGACCAATACCGGAATGTCTACATACCTGACCACCTTTTCGGCATTGGAGCCCACAAATATTTCCTTCAGTCCGTCGCTGCCATGCGATCCCATGACCACCAGATCTGCCCCATGTTCGGCGGCAATTTCGTTGAGTCCGCTGAACACCTTGTAAGGCTTGATGATTGGCGTTATCGAGAAACCTTTCAGAAAAGGTTTATCCAGGAACTCCTTAAAACGCTTTTCCACCGCCTTGATCAAAAATACGGTCTGCTGGGAATGCATGTTTTCGGTAGAGGTAATGATACCATCCGACAGTTCGAGCATATGGACCACCAGGATATGCGCCGCATGTTTTTTAGCTAGGGAGGCAGCGGTTTGTAAAGCGAACTCAGATTGCTTTGAAAAATCAACGGGTACAATAATATTTTTCATAGTGATTTGATGGAATATCGGCCAAAGAAGGTTTTGGCCTTTAAAGCTTATGGGTTTAAAACGACATTGGGGCATCCAAATTGCATCGATCCGACAACCAACCTATCCAGCTAGTGTAAAATCGGTTTTGATCAATAGGTTTCCTTCATCCAATCGTAAGGCTTCCGCTTCATCCAGAGGCCCCTGGTAAAATCAGGAAAATCCTGTGGTTTGCCATTGTTCTCCAGGGAAGCTTCCGATAGGGGCGTAACCGCGCTCCATGCCGCGGCATCATAGGCATCCAATGGAGGCGCGGTCTTGACCTTGGCCGATTCGACAAATGCGTTCAGGACAAAGAAATCCATCCCCCCATGACCTGCATTTTCGGCATATTCACCATATTTTTTCCAGAGCGGGTGGTCGTACTTTTCCAGCCAAACCTTATCGGCATCCCATTCGTGGGGCTGGGATTTTCCTTCGATGTAGATCCTATCCCCATCATTTTCCCAAAGTCCATTTGCCCCTTGCACCCTAAAGCCCAACGAATAGGGTCTTGGGAGGTTGCAATCGTGTGTGACCAGAATGGTTTCCCCATTGGCCGTCTCGATCATGGTGGTGATCACATCGCCTTGTTTGAACTTGATCTTCGCGTTGGGGTGGTCTTCCCCACCGACCTCGACGATATAATTATGGAGACCGATGGCCTTTGAGGCGGCCGAGGTCAGTGATACCAAACGGTTTCCCCGATTCACGTCGGCCATGACGGCGACTGGGCCCAAGCCATGGGTAGGATAAACATCGGCGTTGCGCTTCACCGAATGTTCGGTGCGCCATCTGGCCTCCGAAATTCCCTTATCCCCGAACTCGGCCCCCCTGCCATAAGGGTCTTTCCCATCGTTGAATTTGACAAAGCGCAGGTCGTGCTGGTACCCGCAACGAAAGTGTACCAGTTCCCCGAATACATTTTGTTTGACCATGTTCAAGACCGCAAGGATATCCCTTCTATAATTCACGTTTTCCAATATCATCAAATGCGTGCCGGTACTTTCATGGGTGTTCACCAGATCCCAACACTCTTCCAGGGTATTCGCTGCAGACACCTCCAACCCGGTATATTTTCCGGCTTTCATGGCATCGACCGCCATACGGGTATGCCAAAGCCAAGGCGTGGCGATGATCACGGCATCCACCTCCGCCAGTGCCAGGAGGTTTCGGTAATCATAATCGTTGCTGCCAAAGGTCTTGGGGGCTTTTCCACCAGCTTTGGCAATCAAATCTTTTGCCAGGGCAATGCGCAAAGTGTCTGTATCGCAAACCGCCGTAACGTTGATATCTTTTCTGAGCAAAAGGTTTTCCAAGTGGTTCGTGCCCCGCAATCCCGCACCGATTAGCCCCACATTCAACTTATTGTTTTGGTCTGCCTTGAAAATGCCATAGGTAAAACCGGGCGCCAACGCCACCCCCGCCCCCATTACGGAGGATTTCCGTATAAATTTTCTTCTTGAGTTCATAGGTTTGTCATATGCTTTGAAAAATGATTTTTTTTTAAATTCAATCCTTGGGTTAAAATATAAATTCCTTGCCAAGCTAAAGAAAGATAAAAGCGTTTATTGATAAGTACAGCGACTTAAAGGTAATATTTTATGACAAAAAACTACTTTTGCAACCTAAATTCAATGAGATGACTTTATTATTGATGGCGGCCGGCAGCGGAAGCCGATATGGAAAATTAAAACAATTCGACGATTTGGGCCCGAAAGGAGAGTTCTTGATGGAATTCGCCATGTACGATGCCATAAAATACGGCTTCGATCATATCGTGGTGATCACCAAAAAAGAGAATGTTACCTTTTTGATAGACCATTTGAAACCAAGACTTCCCAAAACCGTACGGTTGGATGTCCTGGCACAGGAACTGTCCGATTTGCCCAAGGGGTACGCCTTTTCGGGAGATAGACAGAAACCTTGGGGCACCGCACACGCCGTATGGACTGCAAGAAATGTAATAAAAGGAGCTTTTTCGGTGGTCAACGCCGATGATTTTTATGGCCAAGCCGCATATGCCAATGCCGCACAATTTATCAAAGAACATCCCGCTGATGATCATTTTGCCCTGGTGGGATATATTCTCAAGGATACCCTTTCCGAACATGGCACGGTCTCAAGGGGAGTCTGTAAGAGCAAAGGAGATGATTTGGTCACCGTCAACGAAAGGCTCAAGTTGGAAAAGCGCGATCCTGGGGTCGTCGACCTGGACTCAGGCTTGGAATATACGGGCGATGAGTTGGTGAGTATGAATTTCTGGATCTGCAAACCGTCTATTTTTGAAGTGATCGAAACCGAATTCAAACAATTTTTGGAAGACGACCAACTAAAAAAAACAGGGGAATTGTACATTCCTAAAACCATACAAAAAATGCTGAACGACGGGTCGGCAAGGGTAAAAGTGGTGCCCGCACAGGACCAATGGTTCGGGGTAACCTATGCGAGTGATCGTGAAATGGCGGTCAACAGTTTGCAGCAAAAAACAAACGAAGGCCAATATCGTACCCCGCTATGGCCGTAAAGAATTATCCGGAAGGGGAACTCAATGCCCTGTTGGGACATTTCGATATCCCCAAAAAACAATATGGTTTTAGGCCCCTTACCGATGGCTACATCAACGATACCTTTTTGGTCAAGGAAGGCCATACCCCACTGTATATCCTTCAAAGGGTGAACCACTTGGTGTTTCCAAATGTGGCGGGCTTGATGGGCAATGTTCAAAAAGCGCTCGGACAGTTGCAGGCCCCCGATTATCAAAACATTATTTTGGTGGCTACAGTGGACGGTCAGTTCTATTACCGAAAGGAAGCACCCGAGCTTGGTTTTTGGCGGCTGATGACCTATATCGATGGGAGTACCGCCTACAATACCACCAGAAACCCGAATATCGCCAAAGAGGCCGGGAGGATCATCGGAAAATTCCATTTGTTATTGCAACCGGCGAACAGGTCTGATTATGTTGACCCCATCCCCAGGTTCCACGACCTCGGTTTAAGAAAAGAG
>JBATHI010000208.1:0-8359 GCA_049666645.1 Flavobacteriaceae bacterium
TTAATTTTTATCGCAGTTCCTATGCCCAACTCGACGCCGTTGCCGACAATTATGAAACCGATCCCGCATTGGCCGCATTTTTCACAACCCCTGAGAACAGTACCGATCCCGTGTTGATTATCCCCAACGGAACGGCTGGGTTCATCGATGCCGTGCTGAACACCCCGATTGCATCGGCCACCGACCTACGCGAGGTGAGTCAAATTGAGTAAAGGCGGATACGTTTGACCGAAAACAACCTGATATTTGCCAGTAATTATACCCTGAATCTGAACAATAAGAGTGGCATTACCGATAATAACTTTTATCAATTCCGGTTCAAAGCGGAGAGTTCGGGCAACCTGCTCGCGGGACTATCTTCCTTTATCCCTTTCAACAAGAACGAACAGGGCGACTTGCTGGTTTTCGGGGTACCTTATTCACAATACCTGAAAACGGAGTTTGACTACGTCAAATATTGGGACCTGAGCAGGTCCAATGTCCTAGCCTTTCGATCTTTTTTTGGTATTGCCATCCCTTATGGGAATGCCACGAACATTCCCTTTGTAAGGAGTTATTTCGCCGGAGGCGCGAATGATAACCGGGCTTGGTTCCCTTATTCTTTGGGTCCGGGCCGCACCAATGCGCTGCAGGATTTTAACGAAGCCAATTTAAAACTGGCTTTCAATCTGGAGTATCGTTTCCCGGTGGCCGGAAACGTCAATGGGGCCCTTTTTGCGGATGCAGGAAACATTTGGAACGTATTTGATGACCAACAAGACCCCGATGCCATTTTTAAGGGCCTCGCCTCGCTTAAGGATATAGCTTTGGGCACCGGCTTTGGACTACGTTACGATTTTACCTACTTTTTGTTTCGTGTCGATCTTGGCTTTAAGACCTATAATCCGGCCGAAGAACAATCCAAAAGATGGTTCCGCGACTACAATTTTGGGAATTCTGTGCTCCAAATAGGGATAAACTATCCTTTTTAGACCTAAATATTTTATTACTTTTGTCCCATTCCTTTAAAATAAAAATACCTAACCACGAGATTTAACTATTATGTTGCACAATATTAAACCCGGTGTTGCTACCGGCGACGAGGTACAGCAGATTTTCAACTATGCCAAACAAAAAGGGTTTGCCCTGCCCGCTGTAAACGTTATCGGATCGAACACCATTAACGGCGTTCTTGAAACGGCCGCAAGCTTAAAGGCCCCTGTAATCATTCAATTTTCAAACGGAGGAGCACAGTTCAATGCCGGTAAAGGGCTTTCCAATGAGGGCCAAAAAGCAGCGATCGCGGGCGCCATCGCTGGGGCAAAACACGTTCACCAATTGGCAAAGGCGTATGGTGCTACAGTAATTTTGCATACCGACCATTGCGCCAAACCATTGTTACCATGGATCGATGGCCTACTGGATGAAAGCGAAAAGCATTATTCCGAAACCGGTAAATCATTGTTCAGTTCCCATATGATCGATCTTTCGGAAGAGCCTTTGGAAGAGAATATCGCAATCTGCAAAGAATATCTGGCAAGGATGGATAAAATGAAGATGACCCTGGAAATAGAACTGGGCATCACCGGTGGGGAAGAAGACGGGGTCGACAATTCGGATGTGGATGACAGCAAGCTCTATACCCAACCCGAAGAAGTGGCCTATGCCTATGAGGAATTGTCCAAGGTAAGCAAGCGCTTTACCGTTGCGGCTGCTTTTGGCAATGTACATGGTGTGTACAAGCCGGGCAACGTGAAGCTGACCCCTAAAATTTTAAGGAATTCCCAAGAATATGTAACCAAAAAATACGGTGTGGAGCATAACCATATCGATTTTGTCTTCCATGGTGGATCGGGTTCCACGGTTGCCGAAATTAGGGAAGCCATAGGTTACGGCGTCATCAAAATGAACATCGATACCGATCTGCAATACGCATTTCTGGAGGGGATAAGAAACTATATACAAGACAAAAAGGACTACCTGAAGACACAAATCGGAAACCCCAAAGGGGCCGATGAACCCAATAAGAAATTCTATGACCCACGCGTATGGTTGAGGGAAGGGGAAAAAACCTTTGTCACACGCTTAAAAAAGGCTTTTGAAGATCTCAATAACGTGAATACGCTGTAAAAACACCTCCTAACCCTAACCTGTACGATATGACGGCTTGGTTTCAAAGAAAAGAAAAAGGAATACAGACGGCCACCGACCAAAAGAAAGACACCCCAAAGGGACTTTGGTATAAATCCCCTACAGGTAAAATTGTGGAATCGGAAGTCCTGGCCAAGAACTTTTACGTTAGTCCGGAAGACGATTACCATGTTCGGATCGGCAGCAAGGAATACTTTGAAATCATTTTCGATAACAACAAATTTACCGAGCTGGATGCCAAACTGACTTCCAAGGACCCCTTGAAGTTCATAGACACCAAAAAGTACTCGGAACGATTGGTAGCGGCCCAGAAAAAAACCGGGCTCAAAGACGCAGTTCGCACCGGAGTAGGCAAATCATTGGGCAAAGACCTTGTTGTGGCCTGCATGGATTTCACTTTTATCGGTGGATCTATGGGCAGCGTGGTCGGCGAGAAAATTGCTAGGGCAATCGATTACGCGTTAAAAAAGAAGATCCCTTTTTTGATGATTTCCAAATCTGGTGGCGCCAGAATGATGGAAGCGGCACTTTCCTTGATGCAACTGGCCAAAACTTCGGCTAAATTGGCTCAATTGGCGGACGCGAAAATTCCCTATATATCATTATGTACAGACCCCACAACAGGGGGTACCACGGCATCGTATGCCATGTTGGGCGATATCAATATTTCCGAGCCGGGTGCTTTGATCGGCTTTGCGGGCCCACGGGTGGTCAAGGAAGCGACCGGAAAAGAACTGCCGGAAGGGTTTCAGACCGCCGAATTTGTTTTGGAACACGGGTTTCTGGATTATATCGTGCACCGCAGCGAGCTAAAAAAGAAAATCAACCTTTACCTCGATTTGATCGGGAACGAACCCATCAGAAAATAATCCGTTCCACCCTACTTATTTCTATTGCCATTTCAGCTCCTTTTAAAAGCCATCGAAGGTCCTGGATTGCTTTTCTCGGATAGGGGACCATTCTTTTTTGTATCGTGATCTTTAAAAATAAGGGGAAGCGGCATAATGCCGCTTCCCCGCTTTTTCAGCAACCAAGAATGGCGTCGTTTCAATCGTTCAAAAAGCGTCTCAGGTAAATTTCCTTGGTAGTGCCGTCGGCATAGATAAGAAGGCCTTTGCCATCGCAATCACCCTCCCCGAAATCGAGGGTAACCCCGGCGTCGTTCCTTGAGATGAGCATGCTGCCGCTTACAATGAACCTGCAAGACCACTCCCTGCGTAGTGGGGTTAAGATTTCCTTGGCCAGGACATTGCCCAATCTACCGGTAAAGGTCCCCTTGCCCGTAATCAGAAAAACATTGTCGCCCCAAAATCCAGAAGCATATCCCTCGACCCATTCACGAATCCTGTTGCCACTAAAGCTGAAGGCATCACCATTGGGCCACAGCCCGTCGAATGCCCAGTCGGCATTCGATTGAGGATTGCCGTTTTCATTCGACCTTTGGCGTATCACGGTCGCACCCCCCACTACGGAAACCCCATTGAAGGTAAAGTCCTCAAGCGATATCCGTAATGTTTTGGAGGCCATCTCCATATCTTTGGCATACGACAAATAGATGGTTCCCGAAATGCCATTGCCATTTGGAAGCTCGCATCCCGCGCCAAAATCGATGGTCTTCTCTTTGGAAGTATCGGTTATCACCGTGGTGATGGTCACGCATTCGGGTAGGTAGTCCGATCGAAAGCCTTCTTTTGAACTTGCCGAAATCTCGTCTTCGGAATAGAGGTCTTCAGCGATGCCAAGAATTTCATCCGAAACAAGTTCCGCTTCATCGCTCGCTTTTAATTCGCTTGCCGTTATCGGTTCGTCATCGCTCCGATCGGTGGTGTTTTCATCTTTGTTACAGGAAACCATAATCAAAGCTGCAATCAGTGATAATCCTGCAATGTTCGTTTTTTTGAGGCACTTTTTCATAATAACAAAATTTTAAGATTTATAGCAATAGGACAGGAGACCATGGAAAAGGTTTAATTTCGATTAAATAAAAATCTATGGCCTTTGATCAAGAAAATATTTTTATATTTGCGGCCTGATTGAAAATCAGTCAGATACATAAAAATCATTTAATATAATATTGGAATGTATTTAACCAAGGAAGTAAAAGCCGATATTTTTAAGAAATACGGCGGAAAAGAAATCAATACCGGTTCTACCGAAGGGCAGGTTGCCTTGTTCACGCATCGCATCAACCACTTGACCGGGCACCTAAAAAACAACCATAAAGATTATAACACAGAACGGTCTTTGGTTCGTTTGGTAGGGAAGCGAAGAAGTCTATTGGATTATTTGAAAAAGAAGGATATCGTCAAGTATCGTGAACTTATCAAAGAATTGAATATCAGAAAATAACAGATAAGGGGAAAGTTAACTTTCCCCTTATTTTTATCGTTGTATTTGTTACAACACCCCATTTTGTAGTAAAAAGTCCTCTTGTTCAGAGGCAACACAAAAAGCTGCACACGGTTTTTCATTGGTCAACACAACACAACAACTCCGACCAGAGAACATGGCGGAAAGACCATTGTTTAACAAATCTGCCTTTGGGTGGATTTTAAATCAAATTTATGATTCCAAAAGTATTTAAGGAGGTCATCGACCTCGGTGACGGTAGGGAAATTTCTATCGAGACCGGAAAATTGGCAAAACAGGCCCATGGCTCTGTTGTGGTCCAATCCGGCAAGTGTATGCTACTTTGTACCGTAGTTTCGAATTACAAACAAAGCGACGTCGATTTTCTTCCGTTGACGGTAGATTATCGCGAAAAATTTGCCGCTTCGGGCCGTTATCCAGGCGGTTTCTTCAAGAGAGAGGCAAGACCCAGTGATGGGGAAGTATTGACCATGCGATTGGTGGACCGTGTGCTACGCCCACTTTTCCCCAAAGATTACCATTGTGAAACTCAGGTAATGATCCAGCTCATGTCGCACGATGAAGACGTGATGCCGGATGCAATGGCCGGTTTGGCCGCTTCGGCTGCGATCCAGTTGTCTGATTTTCCATTTGAATGTGCCATTTCGGAATGCCGAGTGGGCCGTGTAGACGGGAAATTCATTATCAACCCGACCAGGGCCCAATTGTTGGTGTCCGATATCGATATGGTCATCGGGGCTTCCGCCGATTCTGTTATGATGGTGGAAGGTGAAATGGGCGAAATCTCAGAAGAGGACATGGTTGAGGCCATCAAATTCGCACATGAGGGCATCAAGGCTCAGGTCGCCGCCCAAATGCGATTGGCCGAAGCGGTCGGCAAAAAGGCAGTAAGGGAGTACGAAACCGAAAGTGAAGACGAGGCCTTGGCCAAAAAAGTGCACGGGCTTACCTATGACAAGGTTTACGCCGTGGCAAGGGCGGCTTCTGCCAAACACGACAGAAGTGCGGCTTTTGATGTTATCAAGGAAGAAGTTAAAGCAACCTTTACGGAGGAAGAATTGGCCGAATATGGTGATATGGTCAGCAAATATTTTTACAAGGCCGAAAAAGCAGCCGTTCGCGACCTAACGTTGAATGAAGGTTTGCGATTGGATGGTAGAAAAACCAATGAAATTCGCCCCATATGGTGCGAAATCGATTATTTGCCCTCCACCCATGGTAGCGCCATTTTTACACGAGGGGAAACCCAAGCCTTGGCCACTGTCACCTTGGGAACTTCAAGGGAAGCCAACCAAATCGATATGCCTTCTTTTGAAGGGGAAGAAACTTTTTACCTCCATTATAACTTTCCGCCGTTCTCAACCGGCGAGGCGCGTCCCATACGGGGCACCTCCCGAAGGGAAGTAGGCCATGGCAACTTGGCCCAAAGAGCATTGAAAAGAATGGTGCCAGTAGATTGCCCCTACACCGTAAGGGTAGTATCGGAAGTATTGGAAAGCAACGGGTCGTCTTCAATGGCCACCGTTTGTTCCGGTACCATGGCCTTGATGGATGCAGGCGTACAATTGAAGAAACCTGTTTCAGGAATCGCTATGGGATTGATCACCGATATGGAATCAGGTAAATATGCCGTTTTATCGGATATCTTGGGAGATGAAGACCACCTAGGGGATATGGACTTTAAAGTAACCGGGACCGCAGACGGTATAACCGCTTGTCAAATGGACATCAAGGTAAAAGGTCTCAGTTATGAAATCTTGGTCAAGGCCCTAAAACAGGCCAGGGACGGTCGGCTACATATCCTTGAAAAATTGGTGGAAACCATTGCCACGCCCAATCCGGATGTGAAGCCACATGCGCCAAAAATGGTGACAAGGATCATCCCGAACGAGTTTATCGGCGCTTTGATCGGACCAGGCGGTAAAGTCATCCAAGAACTTCAGAAAACTACGAAAACCACTATCGTAATCAATGAAGATCCGATTACGGAGGAAGGTATCGTTGAAATATTGGGAACCAGCCAACAAGGTATCGATGCCGTTCTGGCAAAAATAGATTCCTTGATGTTCAAGCCGGAAGTAGGCAGTGTATATGAAGTGAAGGTCATTAAGATGCTAGACTTCGGCGCGGTAGTTGAATATAAGGATGCCCCTGGCAACGAAACATTGCTACATGTCTCTGAATTGGCATGGGAACGTACCGAAAATGTTTCCGATGTGGTAAACATGGGCGATGTTTTTGATGTGAAATATTTGGGGGTAGATCCCCGTACCCGAAAGGACAAAGTTTCCCGAAAGGCATTATTGCCAAAACCGGAAGGCTATAAAGAGAGGCCGCCCAGAGTAGGTGGAGACCGGAGGGATGACCGCCGAGGCGGAGGTAGGGACAATCGAGATCGAGATCGCAAACCTCGAAGGGACTAATCCTTAAGGAGTTCAAAGATAAAAAAGCGCCAATTAAAAAATTGACGCTTTTTTTTGTGCGCTTTAACCAAAATATCGGCTTTTTTTTACGATGATGTAACATTTAGCGATTTTTCACGTATAAGTATATGCAGTCTATGCAACATGAACTTAATTTATCTAAATGAGACAGCTAAAGATTACCAAACAGGTTACCAACAGGGAAACCGCATCTTTGGACAAATACCTACAAGAAATTGGCAAAGTAGATCTTATAACCGCAGATGAGGAAGTGGAATTGGCACAACGAATCAAGGCCGGCGATCAAATCGCCCTTGAAAAACTGACAAAAGCCAACCTTCGTTTTGTGGTATCGGTTGCCAAACAGTATCAAAATCAAGGGCTTACCCTTCCCGATCTAATCAATGAAGGCAATTTGGGCCTGATCAAAGCGGCACAGCGTTTCGATGAAACCCGTGGTTTTAAATTTATTTCCTATGCCGTATGGTGGATCCGTCAATCGATCTTGCAGGCATTGGCAGAACAATCCCGAATTGTGAGGTTGCCGTTGAACAAGATCGGGTCGATCAATAAAATCAACAAGACTTTCGCATTTTTGGAACAAGCGCATGAGCGACAGCCCTCAGCGGAGGAAATTGCCAAGGAACTGGACATGACCGTGGAGGATGTAAAACAATCCTTAAAAAACTCGGGTCGCCATGTATCCATGGATGCGCCTCTAATCGATGGGGAAGATTCGAACCTTTACGACGTACTGCGTAGCGGGGAATCACCAAATCCCGATCGCGAATTGTTGCACGAATCATTGCGTACCGAAATAGAACGAGCACTGGAAACCCTTACCCCAAGGGAAGCCGATGTCATTCGTTTGTATTTTGGCCTTGCCGGCCAACATTCCATGACCCTGGAAGAAATTGGAGAAACTTTCGACCTTACCAGGGAAAGGGTACGCCAAATCAAGGAAAAGGCCATCAGGAGGTTGAAGCACACTTCCAGAAGTAAAATATTGAAGACCTATCTCGGCTAACACGGGAAATGAATTGCAGCGTTAAATGATCCTTAATATTGGAAATTTGGCATTAAAGTTGTAATTTGTGTACAATAACAACAGTTATCATGACTGTTCGTTTTTTGATTGATGAATAAACTCCGGCTGATTACCGGAGTTTTTTTTGTAATCTGCTAAACCTAGGCCACTGGGACACTGAATTTTTAATGTAAATCAACTTTTTTTAGGACGCCATGGACGGTACCAAACCACAAGCCAACAATCCGCTGCACGGGATAAAACTCATCGATATTTTAGATCATTTGACTTCGATTTATAGCTGGGAAGAAATGGCGGCCATCATAAATATCAACTGCTTCAAAAAAGATCCATCCATAAAATCATCCCTGAAATTTCTGAGAAAGACCCCTTGGGCCCGGGCCAAAGT
>JBATHI010000209.1:0-1561 GCA_049666645.1 Flavobacteriaceae bacterium
TACAGGATTACAAGCGTGAAATTTTAACCCCAAAACCATAACAAATGTTTTCAGATAACAAGAGACCTATGACAGAAATCGGCGGACAACCCAACAGAATTGAAAAGAACACCAAAATTAAGGGTGACATCGTTTCCGAGGCAGATTTTCGGATCGACGGAAAATTAGATGGTAATGTAAAGACCTCCGGTAAGGTGGTCATTGGCAAGGATGGCTATATCCATGGAAAGGTGGAATGCGTCAATGCGGATATCGAAGGAAGCTTCAATGGGGAGCTATTGGTTTCAGACCTGCTTTCCCTAAAAGCGTCGGCAGTCATCGAAGGCACCGTATCAGTGAGCAAACTGGCCGTGGAGCCGGGAGCTACTTTCAATGCGTCCTGTACCATGAAAGGGAAAGGGGGATCCATAAGCAGTAGTAGCCATGTGGCATCTTCTTCCTCGGGATCGAGTTCATCTACACAAGGATTTAAGTCTTCTGTGGGAAGAAACAGCAATGAACCGGCAAAAGCCTCCTAAAAAAAGCAATCTAAAGAATATTGCAATGCTCTCGGGCATTGCTTTTGAAATGGGAGCCATCATATTTTTGGCGGCCAAAGGCGGCATTTGGCTCGACACCCATTTCCAATCGGAAAAAAAAATCTATACAGCCATGGCCACGCTATTGGGTGTGGCAATTTCTATTTGGGTGGTGTTGCGCCAATTAAAACGAATCAAGTATTGATACTGAACCGCTTTCCGATCATCCAATTTTTCCTTCTTGTAACCATCGCACTGGGGATTATATTCATTGCCCAAGTTTTCTTGTTAGAGCACAACGGCTACCCGCCTTATGCCGATTTGCTAACGCTCTCCTATATAGTTAATGGTTTGATGGCCTTCGGTATATACGCCCTTCTTTACTTTTTTCGCCATCGGTTGAAAAGTCAGATTGGCTTTTTGTTCATGGGTGGCAGTTTTTTAAAGTTCCTCTTTTTTTTCTTGATCTTTTATCCGGTTTACCACGCAGATGGCACCATGAATAGGTTGGAGTTCGCGGCATTCTTCGTACCATATGGCATTTGCCTGCTTCTAGAGACCATATTCACGGCCAAAATGCTTCAAAAATTGGACTAAAATCAAGCGCAAAATGCTTCTTGAAATAAACCCCTGAAATGCTTTTTTCTTTTTGGAAGAATAGCTTACATTTGCACCGATTTTTAAGGACCGATTTTTTTGAGCGCTATGCGGATTACATACTTTGCCAAACTTTTCCTTGCAGCACATCTCCTGTTTGTAGGATGTCTTTTTGGACAAGATACCAACGGTGATTCCTATGAAGGCCCTGAAGAAAAGAGTTCCGAGATTAAGGAGTATATAAGACATCACCTTCAGGATTCACATGACTTTTCTTTGTTTTCATGGACGGATGATAACGGGGAACAACATCATATCGGTTTTCCGCTGCCTGTTATCCTTTGGGATGGCGGACTCAAGGTTTTTTCATCTTCCAAATTTCATCACGGGGAAACCGTGGCCGCTGTTGACGGCAATTACTACAAGCTTTTCCATAGCAAGATATA
>JBATHI010000210.1:0-3281 GCA_049666645.1 Flavobacteriaceae bacterium
AAAATATTTTCTATGATCGTGATCTTGGAGGACACTTTTGCGCCGCCCAAAATGGCTAATACTGGCTTTTCCCCTGTTCGCATGACTTTTTCAATGGCTACAATTTCTTTGGCCATCAAATACCCGAAACATTTATTGTCGGGAAAAAATTGGGCCACTATGGTGGTCGATGCATGCGCCCTATGTGCGGTTCCAAAGGCGTCATTGACATAGATGTCTCCCAGTTTGGAAAGCTGTTTGGCAAAGGCCTCGTCTCCTTTTTCTTCTTCCTTGTGGAAACGCAGGTTTTCAAGCAATAATACTTCCCCCGGTTGCATTTGGGTAACCGCGCGTTCTGCCTTTTCCCCTACACAGTCGGGAACAAACTTAACTTCAACCCCAATAATTTCGGATACCGTATCAACTATATGCTTCAATGACAAATCTGCTTTTGGCGCCCCGTCGGGCCTCCCCAAATGCGACATCAGCACGGCACTTCCACCATCTTCCAGGATCTTAATGATCGTTGGCTTGGCCGCTTCAATCCTATTCGTGTCGGCAACTTTGAAATCAACATCCAAAGGCACATTGAAATCAACACGTATCAACGCTTTTTTGTGCTTGAATTTAAAATCATCAATTGTTTTCATGCTCGTTGTTTTTTGCGAGGTAAATGTAAAGGTTTTGGGGATGGCGAAAAAGCGGAAGTGTTTTATTAGGTTGCGAAAAAGCAAAACTTGGAAGGAAATGACCGCTTTTTTATTTAAGGCTTACCTTAACAAGCCCCCTTATTGATATGTTGCCCTAAAAGCCTTTTGAAACGGATTGAATTTGCTTAAAACCGCTATCTTTGGAACATGCTATTCAAGCAAATCCTTGGGCTCGCCCACCTCAAAAGTCATTTGGTCAGCAGCGCCGATTCGGGTAGGACATCCCATGCGCAATTATTCGTTGGGCCAGAAGGAAGTGGCACCCTGCCCTTGGCCTTGGCCTATGCCCAATACCTCATATGTGGGAACAAAAATGGAGAAAATTTGGGTCCCGACGAAGCCTGTAACGCCAAGTGTGGTGCAATTTCGCATCCAGATCTGCATTTTGCATTTCCGGTCTCCAATAGTCCAAAGGTGAAAAGTCATGCGGTAAGTGATCATTATATGGAAGAATGGCGGCAATTTATTCATGAACACCCCTATGGCAACCTATTCAATTGGTACCAAAGGATCGGGATTGAAAACAAGCAGGGTCAAATTGGGGTCGATGAGGCGCAGGAAATCGTGCGAAAGCTGTCTCTGAAATCTTATGAAGGAGGCTACAAAGTAATGTTGGTTTGGATGGCCGATAAAATGAACAGCGCGGCTTCCAACAAACTGTTGAAAATGATCGAAGAACCTCCCCATAAAACGGTATTTTTATTGATTACCGAGGAAGAGGAACAAATTTTGCAAACCATTCGATCTCGATGCCAAATCCTTCATTTTCCGCCATTGCCGGAAGAAACCATAGCCAATGCCATTCAGGAAAAGGGCTTGCCACGGTCGGAGGCCTTGCGTTTGGCCCATGAGGCAAACGGTAATTTTAACAAAGCCTTGGACCTGATGAACAAAAACTCGGAAGACCTGGTTTTTGAGAAATGGTTTGTGCAGTGGGTTCGAAGTGCTTTTAAGTCAAAAGGGAACAAGGCCGCCATCCATGAACTTATTCTATGGAGCGAGGAGGTGGCCGCCACGGGAAGGGAAACACAGAAAAAGTTTTTGAGCTATTGCCTATCGGTCATCCGTCAAGCGATGCTCATCAATTACAATGTAAACGAGTTGGCCTATATGAAGGTACATGACGATGGTTTTCAACTCGAAAAATTCGCTGCCTTTGTTCATGAGAACAATATCGCTGAAATTTCACAGGAGCTTGAAAATGCCATTTACCACATCGAACGAAATGGAAATGCAAGAATCATATTTACCGACCTTTCGATCAAACTTACCCGCTTGCTTCACAGAAAAGCGGCCTAAAAACTTAACATTAGTAATTTAAATTACAAGCCATGCCCACCCATTTGATGAATGCCCCTGAAATTTTATTGCTGCTTTTTCTTGTCATCACTTTTATTCAAAGCGGACTGGACAAACTGATCGATTGGAAGGGAAATCTTGGCTGGTTGAAAGAGCACTTTTCAAAAACATCGCTTCATCAGGTCGTTCCCGTGCTGCTCGGCATTATATTGTTCTCTGAATTGCTCGCGGGAATTTTGAGCATGATCGGGATTTGGGATATCATCCTCAACGGGCATACCACAATCGCTTTTTACGGGGCAATCTTGTCTTGCCTGACCTTGTTGATGCTTTTGTTGGGGCAGCGAATCGCAAAGGATTACCAAGGCGCACAAACCTTGGTGGTTTATTTTATTCCAGCTATTTTTTTGGTATTTCTACTTCAAGGATAAAAAAGGCCCCAAAAAAGTTTGGTTTTTTGGAGCCTTTTCAATTCAAGAGGGACTAAAAAGCTTATTTTTTATAGGCTTCGTTGAGCATTTTTACAATTTCATCGGTCAAATCATTGGCATCGGTACCGTAGAGTACGCTGCCGCCGTCACCGCCACCCAGGATGTACGCATATCCATTGGACTTCCCGTAGTCTTTGATGATCTTCTTTACCTTGCTCACAATGGTATCCATTTCGGTCTGTCCCTGTGATTGCAGCAACTGATCTTCCCTTTGCAATTGTTGGCCTATGAACTGTCCTTTTTGTTGGATCAGGCCATATTCTTCCTGTGCCTTCTGTTGGGGCATGTTCTGTGCCTTGGCCTGAAAAGCTTGGGCCTCTAATTGAAAGGCCTGTGAAATACTATCCCGTTTTTTGGTCAAAGCCTCTGCCTTTACCTTGAACTTGGTCTCCACATCGATTTTCTCTTGGTACTTGTCCATCAATTTGACGTTGTCGACAAATCCTATCTTTTGTTGTTGACATGACATCAGGCCTAAGACCAAGCCTGCTAAGATTAATTTTTTCATCTTTAACTTTTTTGTTAGTGTATCTAAAAGTGCGGCAAAAATAGGAAAGCTTTTTTAATGCCAAGGAAAGTATCTCCTTTTTTAATTTTTTATGGGCTCTTCTGTAGGGTGGGGCATCCCTTGATTGCCATAAGCGTTATTTATTGCAACAGGTGTTTTTAATTGGCAAAAACTATCGGTTTTGTCTCAAATTCCACGCTTTAGAGCGTGTTTATTTAAAATTAGGGTCCCTTAATCCTTTTCGATGATGTGCGTCGCACCTGCATGCTCTAAATAGGTTTTGGACATTAGATC
>JBATHI010000211.1:0-11314 GCA_049666645.1 Flavobacteriaceae bacterium
TGCATGACTGCTGGTATTTATGTTAATTTTAGGGAATGACCAAAAACGGGATGGTGATGTGAAATCCTATTTTTTTGATCACCGGTTCAATAAAGAGTCGTTCCATAAAAGTGTGTTTGTTTTTGACCATCGCCAACAAATCAATGGGCTTTTTTGATTTGAAATTGTTAATGGCGCCAATGATTTCCTGATTGGGCACCTCGTGGAAAAGATGGACGATATTGCCCAGGATTTGATCGAGTTTCGACTTATGGCGGAGCTGGGATTCCGTAAGGTCGTAACCCATCGATACATGCATTACTTCCACGTTGGAAAGATGCATTCGAGCGATTTCCAAAAGCATCCGCAACCGTGGTTCGGCATAGTCTATCTCATAGTCGGTCGGAAATAAGATCTCTTTCGGAATTTCATATTCAAATTTCGGCGGGATGGCCAATACCGGACATTTGGCCTTCTTCATCACATGTACAGTATTCGACCCCAACAAAAGCTCTTTGGCACCGGATGCCCCTTGGGTGCCCATGACCACCAGGTCGGCCATTTCATTTTCGGAGATCTCGAGTATTTCATCGACCAAAATGTTGAAGGCGGCATGGATCCTAAAAGTGTGCTTCGAATTCTTGAATTCCTTTTTGAGCTTTGACTGTAGGGTTTCCAGTTGTGTCGTGGTCTGAGTCTGGTAAATATCTCCCAATCCTATTTGACCCGGACTGTGCAAAAGGTATTCCGCCTGATAAATGGCCGGTGTATAGGTATGCAAAAGGTAAAAGGTGCATTCCTCCCCTTGAAAAAGCCTGAGGGCATAGCGAATGGCATTATGGGCAATTTCTGAAAAATCGGTGGGTAAAATTATTTTCTTCATTTCCGCATCAATTATTAGACGATGCCCTAAAAGTAAAGGTGAAGCGGATAGCCCGCTATGATATTGGTCAGTTTTGGATTTGGCCAATTTTTTTAAATTGCCTGACTAAATTGAATATCCATGAAAAGTAGTTTCCGAAAAATCATCGACTCCGAGACCCCGGTTCTGGTCGATTTTTTTGCCGAATGGTGCGGACCCTGTAAAATGTTGGCTCCCATCCTCAAACAGGTTAAGGATGAAATGGGTGACGGACTGAAGGTCGTCAAGATCGATGTGGACAAAAACCAGGAGTTGGCGGAAAAATATCAGGTACGCGGGGTGCCTACCATGCTGCTTTTTAAAAACGGGAAACAGGTATGGCGCCAATCGGGGGTACTGCAGAAGAACGATATCATCAATGTGGTTCGATCCATGGCGTGAGAATACACTGGCATTTGTTATTCATGCAGGACCAGAAAGGGTAACTTCACATGATAGCTTATTTCCTCAATTCGGGGTTTGAACAAAATCCTCTGTAGAAAATTCAAATTTTTTGCGACCATCGCAATCATATCGATGTTCCTGCTTTGGGTAAAATATTGAACGGCTACGGATAGATCCCTGCCGTCGACATGATGGAAACTAAGCTCACACGACTTCAAGAAATCCTGAAGTATGCCTTTGTTCCGCTGCTGCTCGAGGTCCAGCTCGGCATCTTTTGAGGACATATAAAGTACCCTAAGGGCAGCTTTGGTGGTCTTGATTATTTCTTCCAGGTTTTTCAATACGTTCTGACTATAGGCCATGCGAAAGTCGGTAGGAAAGGCAATGTCGCCAAGATTGCGATAAGTGGCCTCTTGTGGAATGGCCAAAAGCGGACATTTCACTTTGGTCATCACCGCAGCGGTGTTGCTCCCCAATGACAATTTCTTCAATCCCGCAGCCCCCTTGGTGCCCATGAGCACCAGATCGATCTGTTGCTGTCGTATCATTTCCCTGATGGTTTCAACGAAGAATGCATAGGTGGTGTGGGTCACAAAAGTGTGGTCGTATTCGATGGGCAATTTTCCGATACGTTCCAAAAGCTTTTCCAATAGTACCCTGCTCTTTTTCAAGACCTGTTCTTCCACCTGTTGCGGTGTTTTGAGCATGGGCTTTTTATCCCCGACATTGGAGAGGATCGGATTCACGTGCAGCAAATGAAAGGTACAGGGGCGTCCTTTATATAGTTCTAAGCCATATTTTAGGGCGTTCCACGCATTTTCGGAGAAATCGGTCGGAACGAGAATTGCAGTCATAAAAGCTTTCATTGGTTAATTTGGAACCCATCACCTATTCGAACCATTCCAGTAGTTTTCCAGATAACCTTTTACACAATCCTGGTGTTTCTGCCAGCAAGAAATGGGTATAAAATCCAAAAATAGCGGCAATCTGTTCCCTATCAAATGATTTTGCTCATATCATAATTTCAAAATTGGGACATAAAACTAAAAACCGATTACACCGTTGAAAAATATAGCTATCACAACATTGGGAGCCTTATATGATCAAAATCATATGTCGAATTTTTTGTTCCCCCTATTTTTGGGACCAATCAATAGATTTGGAATGGAACATTCGGGAAACGGCACTGCGCAAAAACAATATGAGATCAGCCTGGAATGGATTTCGGAGCTTTCGCTCTACAGAGATGAAATGAAATTTTTAAAACGGCTGATCGACCGCTATTATCTGGAAGTGGTGAAGCTTGAAAACCTTGACGAAATTCGGGAAGAGGTGATGCAATTGCAAGACTTGGGCCATGCCAATAAAGCACTGTTAAAGGAATTGGTGCGGTTTCGAGATCGTATCAAGGGTTTTATGGATTGCCCCGATGACCTGCTGGCCCCTGAACAGGAGATGACACATACAAATCTTCAAAAAAAAATGGCTGCCTTCAAATTGCGTTTCCTCTCTGCCAAGCAAGAGATATTTGGTATTGCCAATGATGTTTTGGAGAAAATGAAAACACAAAAAAATAATGTGATCTGAACGTGGAGTATATCGATTATTACAAGATTTTAGGGGTATCCAAAAATGCCTCGGAGAGCGATATCAAAAAGGCCTATCGAAAATTGGCCCGTAAATACCATCCCGATGTCAATCCGAACGACAAGGGCGCTGAAGCCAAATTCAAGCAAATCAACGAAGCGAACGAGGTTTTGAGCAATGCCGAAAACCGTAAAAAGTACGACCAATACGGAAAAGACTGGCAACATGCAGAAGCCTTCGAAAAAGCAAGACAATCCGAACAATCCAGGGGCCAGAGAAGTGGGGGGCAACCTTTTGGCGAAGGCTTTGGCGGCGGCGATTTCTCCGATTTTTTTGAATCGATGTTCGGCGGAGGCGGCGCTTATTCCGGGCAAAGGCAGGTAAAATTCCGGGGGCAGGATTTCAATGCCGAACTGCGGTTGCAGTTACGCGATGTTTATACCACCCAAAAACAGACCCTGACGGTCAACGACAAGAATATCAGGATTACCATTCCCGCAGGGATAGAAAACGGACAAACCATCAAGATCAAAGGTCATGGCGGACCCGGCCGAAACGGGGGTCCGAACGGGGATCTCTATATCACATTTTCCATCGAAAACAACACGCCGTTCAAAAGAGACGGAAATCACCTGTACCGCACGGTAAATCTCGATCTTTATACCGCGGTGCTGGGCGGGGAAATCACAGTCGATACCTTTGATGGGAAGGCCAAGTTAAAGGTGAAACCGGGAACACAGAACGGAACCAAAGTCAAACTAAAAAATAAAGGATTTCCCATCTATAAAAAAGAGGGCGCCTACGGCGACCTATATATCACCTACGAACTAAAAATACCGACCCAGCTCAGCGATCGGGAAGAAGCACTCTTCAAGGAATTGGCCCAGCTAAAAAAAGTATAGGTTATGGACATTTATGAAAACATCGCCTTAAGTGAATTTTGTGCCAGTCACGGCATAAGCCCACAATTCGTGTTGCAATGGCACGACTATGGCCTCATAGAAATCATTCATGTAGCCCAGACCCCATATATCCATCATGAGGAACTGCCCAAAGCAGAACGCATCATTCGGTTGTATGCCGATCTAGACATCAATCTGGAAGGCATAGAAGTGATCCAACAACTCTTGCACCGAATCAATGGCATGCAGGAGGAAATCAACTTTCTGAGAAATAAACTGCGGCGTTTCGAATAGCCGTTCCATGACCAAAATCATGTGACTGTGTCACTGCCAAGACTACCTTTGGTTGACCTTTTATTTTCAAACTGAATTATTTTCACACCAAAAATCGTAAAGCGATGAATGAATATAGAATACGGCCCAAAGACAGTTATGTTAAGGAATCAAAATGGCAAGAGCTCTATATCCTGACAGCGCATTGGAAATCGGATCTGCTCTTTTACAAGGACGATTTGAAGTTCCTGCACCACCTGTTGGACAAATATTTTATTTGGATCACCAAAACCGAAAATCTAAAAGCGGTTCAGACCATTGGCCAGAATATTCTGGAAGATACTTTGGCCTGTGACAAGTTGTTGGATAGATTGGATAAGCATTTGACGCAGCTTGCCCGCCTCATCGATAATCCCTCCAAATTCAATACCAAGGTGTTTCGTGACGAGCATGAGGAACTGGAAGATGAGATCGCCGGATTTGTCAAAAGCGTCAGGGAAAACCGAAAAGAACTCTTTACCTTAACGGAATACGTCGTCGACAGCGAGCGCCTCGAGCACCTTTTGGATCGCTAAACCTTGATATCTTTGCCTTCGATTTGCTGCCATGCCAGAGCGGCCGGGCCCAAAACCGTGCCTGCCCCGGGAAGGTCGGAGATCAGGACCATTATTTTGCCCTTATAGGCCTTGAACAGATGTTTTTCCATACTGGCCAAGACCGGGCCCAATAGGATATCCCCTGCCTTGCTGAGACCCCCGCTCAAAATAAATGCTTCCGGATCGAGGTGGGCCGCGGTGTCGGCCATCTTGCTTCCCAAAATCGATGCCGTTTTTTCAAAAGCGGCCAAAGCGATCACATCGCCTTCCAAGGCGGCATCCGCAATCATTTCACCGGTCATTTCATCGAAACTGAGCTGGCGCATTGGGGAATCGACCGTCATTTCCGCCAAGAGCTCAAAGACGGTCCGTTTAATGCCGGTCACCGAAGCATAGGTCTCCAAACATCCCCGAAGGCCGCATTTACAACTGCGACCTTGGGGATCTACGTTGACATGGCCGATTTCCCCAGCCATTCCGTGGGCCCCCCTTAAAATTTCACCATTGGCGATGATGCCACTGCCCAATCCCGTGCCCAAGGTCAGGATCACAAAATCCTTCATATTTCTTCCCGAACCAAAATACAGCTCGCCCAAGGCGGCAGCGTTGGCATCATTGGCAATATGTACCGGCAATCCAAATAGTTTTGCGATTTCAGTGACCAAAGGCACCATTTCGCCCCATCGAAAATTCACGGGATGTTCCATATTTCCCGTCAAATAATTGGCATTTGGTGCGCCTACCCCTATGGCCAAAAGACTGTCATCATCATCCATGAAGGATTTGAGAAGGCTCACTTCCACTTCCAATTTTTTCAGGAAATCCGAAAAAAAGCCATTTGATCCGGTCTTGTATACCGTGTTTTTAAGTATCATCCCTTCCCGGTCAACAATCCCGATTTTGGTAAAAGTACCGCCGATATCAATCCCCAAGACATATTTTTTGACCATTTGAATATCTTTATTAAGAGTTGCAAAAAAAGACTAAATAAAAAAGTATGCTCATGACCTACATCATTTTAAGGGCCTGCCGATTAACGTACTTTTGCATAACCCAAAAAATCAAAGCCCATGAAAGCCACAGCAAAAATTGAAGACCTAAAATCGATCGAATCGCAGAATACCATCATCAGGAACCTCAGTCGCATCCTCGATATCCGCATTGTCGATATCGACATTATCAGGGGGATGGTTTCGTTTCTTTATGACAGTCCCGGTTGTTTTGAAAAGGTAAAACAGGAACTTCGCAGGATCGGTCATCCTATAACCGATTATAGTTGTACAGCCCCGAACTCAAAGAAATGGGTACATGGCGATTTCAAATCGGACATCGCAATCTAGCCGGTTTTTCTTCCGTTTATCTTGTCAAAGGTCGCTTTCAATCAGGAATTACCAGTAAGGGCACTTCCGATTTGAAGGCTATTTTTTTGATTACCGCCTCCCTGGTCAATCTTTCAAAAAAGCTGTGCCGGTGATGCACCAAAATAAGCAAGTCGGCATTTATCTCGTCAACGTAACTTTCTATGACATCCGACACATCGGCCTGTAATGCAATTTCCCGGAAATTCAGGTGAAGACCCTCCAAGAGGGCCTCGAGCTGTTTTTTATGGGCCAGTTGTTCCGGGTCAAAATCTTGCCCCGATGAGGCGTAGAGGATGTGGATTGGCGCGCCCCATTTTTTGGCCAGGGATTTTGGCAAGGCAAGTGCCTGGCCCTTAAAGGAATGTGAATAATCGGTAGGCAGGACGATTTGTTTCAATACCTGAAAATTATAATCTCCCGGTACGGCCAAAATCGGACAAGTACGCATATCCTTGATCACCTTAACGGTATTGCTCCCAACAAAAACCTCTTTTGCCCCGGACGCCCCTTTTGTGCCCATGACCACCAGGTCAAAACCATGTTGTTTTTGAAGGTCCCGAACCGCATTCACCAAGCCGTCCCGTTTTGAAACGGTTTCAAAACCGTGTTTTGGATTCTTGTGATTCTGGGTCAGGTATACCAACGTTTCTTTGAGTTTCAGTTGCGATTCGGTGGCGAGGGAATCGTAGATGGCCGCCAGGCGCTGTTCACTTTTGTCGCCCAGAATGTTCAGTAGATTGGGCTCATAGGCATGCAACAGATAAAACCTACATTCTTCTTTTTTGAAGATTTTTAGCGCGGTGAAAATGGCATTCCATGCGTCATCTGAAAAATCGGTGGGCAGTAGTATGTTATGCATCGGCTACTTATTTAGATATTTTTGCGGTGTCTTTCATGACCAAAAAAGGAATTTTGACATGGTACCCAATGGCATCTATATTCTGCTTGACCAACAGTCTTTCCAAAAATGAATGTTTGCGGTTCATCATGGCCAATAGGTCTATTTTGTGTTCGGCGATGTAGTCGTGGACGGCATTGGGCATATACCGATCTTTCATTTCTTCGAACTTTGCACCGACCGATTTAAAATAATCCATCAGAAAGGCTTTGTTCTTTAGCTGCACTTCCTTCAAATCCTGCTCTTCACCGGCATGCATCACCGTCAGCTTTGCGGCATTTAAATGAACCATTTCGTTCAGGAATTGAAGCTCGGCCTCCTTATAACGTGACCAATAATCCACTGCGAACAATATCTTTTGGATTGGTTTGAACCGGTAATTTTCCGGAATGGCCAATACGGGTACCTTGGCCTTTCTGATCACGTAAACCGTATTGGTGCCCAATAATATTTCCTTGGCCCCGGTAGCGCCCTGGGTCCCCATCACGATCAAATCGACCTGATGGCTTTCACATTGGTCGATGATCTCATCGGTGAGCGTGTTGAAGGCCGAAACGGTCTTATAATGGTGTTTTTTATTGTGGTATCGCGATTTGATATCGGCCAGGGTCTTCTCAAGGCCCGCCAGCGATATATCGACCCCTACGTCGGGAACGGCGCTGAATTCGGGTCCGCCCATCATATAGTCCAATCGATAGAACAAAGGGGTATAGGTATGCAGGATATAAAAAGTGGCATTTTCATTCTTGAACAGATCCAATGCATAGGCAATTGCATTCCAGGCGTTATCGGAAAAATCGGTGGGCAAGAGTATTTTCTTCATATCGATCGTGATTAGGTTTTATCTGGGCAGGTTTTGCATCACCAAAAAGGGTATGTTGGCATGCAGCCCAATTTCATCGACTGTTGAACGGTAGAGCATATCCTCCAAAAAAGAATGGCGCGAGTTCACCATAACGAGCATGTTAATGTCGTTTTTTTCGATATAATCCAAAATGGCCTTTGCCTTATTGTCGACCGGCAGCCTTTCATAGAAGAGATAGGCCTTGGAAAGCGATTCCCTCAGAAACCTTTTGTTGTCGATCTGTCTGTTGCTCAAATCCTCGAAATCGGAGAAATAGAGACAATAGATCTTCGATTTGAATTGGGCGGCGATATCGTTCAGGAGCTTGAGCTCCCTTCGTTTGTAGGGCAGCATGTAATCGGTCGGAAAAAGGATTTTTTTGGGTTGCCGGTATGCAAATTGCTGGGGAATTGCCAAAACCGGGCATTTCACATATTTGAACACCTGCACGGTATGGCTTCCGAAAGTGATCTTTTTGTCGGCAGTTTCTCCCTTGGTACCCATGATCACGGCATCTACATTGATTTTATTGGCAAAATCGTTGACGGCATCGACCAAGGTGTCAAAAGCGGAAATGGCCAGATAGGTATGCAAGGGATTGTTGGTCTTCGATCTTACTTCATCCAAGAGGCGTTCCAGCGAGGCATCTGATTTGATCTTGGCCCTTTCTTTCTGATCTTCGATGTTTTCGGTTTCCGCCGCCTTGAAAAGGTCGTAGAATGAATCGGAATAGGCGTGTAAAAAATGGAAATTCGTCTTTTCGCATTTATATAGCTGCAAGGCATAATCAATGGCATGCCTGGCATTTGCGGAAAAATCGGTGGGAATCAAAACAGTTCTCATCAGCTTTTTTTTATGTCGGTCGGGTACCAAGAAATTTCAAACCGTCGTATCAATTCCAATGGGTCTCCGAAAGTATTCTATTCGGCCTGCGGTGCATCCGTGCCTATGGGATTGTCCCCAAAAACAATTTCAATACCGTTCAAAAGTAGGGTTGCGGGTCGCCAAAATATATGATAATTATCAGTGGGGGAGAAAAAACCACCCCTATTAACCATGCAATACCAGCATCGGGACTTCAGTATGGAAACTTAGCTTCTTGACCGAGGAATCGAAAAAGAGCTGTTGCAGAAAATTTAAATTCTTGGCCACCATCACTACCAAATCGGTTCCCATTTGATCCACAAAAACCTCTATTGCCTTGGGAACCTTGGTGTTGGTGACGGTATGGAAAGAATGGGCATTCCCAAAAACCTCCTGCAGATAGTCATCCAGGTAGGCCTTATTGAATTCCTGATGTTGATTGAGCTTGCCATTGTTGGCCTTCATGTGCATCACCCGTAATCTTGTTTCGCCCATGGCCAAGACATCCGATAAGGATTCCAGGATATGGTGGGTGTAGAAATCATTGAAATCCGTTGGAAATACAACTTCTTCGATCGGCCGGTAAACGGCATTTTCAGGAATGACCAATATATCGCAGTGCACCTTATGGATGACATCGCCGGTATTGCTGCCGATAACACTTTCCTTTAGCCCATCGGCCCCCTTGGTTCCCATAACCAGCAGATCGATATTGTTTTCGGCTATGGCCTTGCGCACCATATCCACGAAATACCCATATTCCTGTAGGGCCATGTATTTATGTTTCCTATTGGGTTCCAGTCCCGAAATGCGTTCGAAGAGCCTCTGCAGATCCTTTTTGGCCGATTTGTTTTCAGATTGGGCAATCACCAAGGAATTGGCCACCACCGGCGAATCGGCAAGATCTGCAACATGGAGCAGATAAAATCTACAGGGAAGATGTTCAAATCGCTTGCGGGCATATTCAAAGGCGTTCCATGCGTTAGATGAGAAATCGGTGGGAACTAATATTTGCTTCATTCAAGGAATTTCAAAAACGGCAGGTCGGTTCAGCCTAAAATATTGCCAAAGGTACTCCCCGCAAGAAAGACCGGATATGATAAATATCATTTTTGGGCGATCGACTGAAAAATTCGACGAATGGCACTATGAAACCCGATGAAGGGCTTTCAATTCCTTGATCCTGATATTCCTGCCCTCGATGGCAATAAGGCCTTCTTTCTTGAATCCGCTGAGCGTACGGATCAGGGTCTCGGTGGCGATGCCCGCGACACTGGCCAGATCGTTCCTTGAAATTTTGATGGGGTCTTCGGTTTTTCTGTTCAGGACCTCGGCGAACTGCAATAGCGTTTGGGCGGTTTTCTTTCTTACCGAACTATAGGCCATCTGCAATAATTGGCCCTTGATTTCGGAAATGTTCTGGGTCAGTAATTCCATCAACTCCAAAGATATGGCATGGTTATGTTCCAAAACCTCCTTTAATCGCGACTTGAAGATTCCCACCAATTCAACCTCCTCCATGGCCGTCGCCGACTCTTGGAAGGGCACATTGTTGATAAACGACGTCAGCCCTAAAAAATCATCGGCCCGATAGAGGGAGGTGATCAGTTCCTTCCCGTCCGCATCTATTTTATGACATTTTACCAGGCCTTTCGAAATAAGGTATATTTTGTGGGAATGGGTGCCTTCCTTAAAGATCATCTGCCCTTCGGCAAAGCGTTCGGCTTCCCCATTGTCATCAAAAAAATTCTTGAGTTCGTTCAAGGACCGCATCTCTTCTTCCGAAATTTCCGATTGAACCGGTGGTGCCTGGTTCATTCTTGACATTATCTCGGCCTTGGCCAGTCTGCTCTCAATGGCACTGATCAGATCGTCTTCTTCAAAAGGCTTGGTCAGGTAATCGTCCGCGCCAAGGTCCATCCCCCTTCTGATTTCCTTGTGTTCTGTTTTGGCCGAAAGAAAAATAAAGGGAATGTTAACGGTATTTTTATGGGAGGCCAGGCTTTGGAGTACGCCGTATCCATCCAGTTCCGGCATCATGATATCGCATACAATAACGTCGGGCCGGTGTTCTTTTGCCATTTTTATCCCGATGATCCCGTTGGGGGCGGTCATTACAGCATAGTTCGATAGCTCGAGCAGCTCAGCGGTATTTTCCCTTAAGGCCCTATCATCTTCGATTAACAGTACGCTTTTCATCTATCAAAATTATTTGTTCATCCAGAACCCATGTTCTTGCATCTGCCGGGCACAGTATTGGCCGATCATCGGCCCCATGTCATCGCCCTGGCGCTAAGAAGGGGCTTCCATCGCCATGTTTTCCGGAATTATTATCGTAAATATAGATCCTTTATTTTCTTCACTGACAAAACTAAGGGAAGCGCCTAAATTTTCGAGATGTTGTTTGGTGATGCTTAAACCAATTCCCGTGCCTTGGCTCAGAAGGGCGTTCTCCGCCCTAAAATAACGATTAAAAATATGTTTTTGCTCCTGGGCCGGAATGCCTATGCCTTGATCGATAATATCGAGCTCCAACCTATTGTTTTCCGTTCTCACCCGAATTTCGATCTGGGTGTGCTCAGCCGAATATTTTATGGCGTTGTACACCAGGTTCGACAAGGCCAATTCCAATATCTTCTGTTCGAACGATACGCTGATATGGTCGATGCCATGGGGGTAAATTATCATTTGGCCCTCCTTCAAC
>JBATHI010000212.1:0-1687 GCA_049666645.1 Flavobacteriaceae bacterium
ATGTATTGAAATCGCAATACCGAAAACCTTCTCGTAAAATTTTTTGGCCCGTTGCATGTCCGTGACAGGAATCTCGAACCAACCTACCATATTATGATCCATAGTAAATCTTTTTGAATGAATACGATGAATTCGCTTATGGAATTAGGGGTGCTCCAATTTGGACTTCAAATTTCGCATACCCTCCTCAAAATCCTTGCCCACCATTTTATCCATGCTCACAAAAAGGGAGACCAGGCTCATCGGAAATTTGTTCTTTCCCGAGAAACCCCACACTACCTTGCTCTTTCCGCTACCCGCATCTTCCACTTCAAGATAACAGTCTGAGGTGGATTTCCATGGTTTTAGGAAACGCAGTTCCGATTCAATCCGCTTTCCATCGATGATTCTCTTGATTTCCTGTTCTCCCTCGCCCACATTTTTGTTTCCTTTCCAATAACTCAGCGCCCCCACTTCGCCGTCTACCCCGCTGAATTTTTTCTCCATATTCGGGTCTTTTTTGGCCCATGGCGACCAATCATCCATTTTCTTCAAGGATCTTAAATATTCGAAAACCTCTGAACGGGGCCTTTCGATTTCCACTTTGCGTGATACGTCATACGATTTTGGGGCGAACATAGCCAAAACTGCAATGAGCACAATCACTGCAGCCAATATGATGATAAGAGTATACATTTGTCCGTCAATTGATTGGTGCTATTCTAAAGATAGTGAAAAATTTATTTCAATCCGTGATAACGCGCCAAAACATCTTCGATGCTCCGCACCGATTTTTTGGTCCATTCCAGTCTTTTTTCCAATATTTCAGATTCGCTAAGGCGCCAGTTGAGCTTGGTGTTTCGCAATTGCGATGTCAAATGTTGCAAAATGATCGCTGCGGAGACAGAGATGTTCAGACTATTCGTAAATCCGAACATGGGAATGGTGATCAATCCATCGGCCTGTTTTAAGATCTCTTTGCTCAAACCTTCTTTTTCGGTACCGAAGAATAGGGCAATTTTACTTTCCAACTGAAAATCGTTAAGGCTTCTAGAATCCGGGTCAGGGGTAGTGGCCACAATACGGTACCCATTTTCCCTTAAGGTGTCCAAGCAAGTCTTGGAACTGTCGTAACGCATGACATCGACCCATTGTTGGGCTCCCATCGCAATATTTTTATCCAACCTCCTGCCAAACCGACCTTCGATAACATGGGCGTCTTGAATGCCAAAAACCTCACAACTTCGAACTACCGCGCTGCTATTGTGCATTTGGAAGACATCTTCCATGGCAACGGTGATATATTTGGTCCGTACTTCCAAAACCTTCAAGATTCGGGCCTTTCGTTCCGGTGTAATAAAACCTTCCAAATAGGCCAAAAGATCTAAGTCTACCATGGCCCTAAAGTAATAAAAAGTCTATTTTTAGGGATCAAAAGAAACGATAATGAAAAAAATTGTGGTCTTGACCGGGGCCGGGGTGAGTGCCGAAAGTGGTCTCAATACCTTCAGGGATTCCGATGGTCTATGGGAAGGCCACGATGTCATGGAAGTTGCCTCGCCGATCGGATTTGCCAAAAATCCGGCATTGGTGCTCGACTTCTACAACCAAAGGAGGAAAGTGCTGAAAAAAGTAATGCCCAATGCGGCCCATTTGGCCTTGGCCGACCTTGAACAACATTTCGAGGTGCACGTGGTCACTCAAAATG
>JBATHI010000213.1:0-3347 GCA_049666645.1 Flavobacteriaceae bacterium
TCTTGTTGTTTTTAAATTTTAGCGCAATTTTGTCGGTCTTCAACTATTGTTAATATTGTTGACCATATTGATCTAAAATTGAACGCTAACGCAAAAATACACCAAATGAATTTAAACAACTTTACCATAAAATCGCAGGAAGCCGTGCAGCAGGCACAGCAGTTGGCCCAAGCTTTGGGCCATCAACAAATCGAGAACGAGCATCTTTTTAAGGCCATCCTGGAGGTCGACGACAACGTAGTGCCCTTCATTTTAAAGAAACTCAACGTGAACCTACCCTTGCTCACCCAAGTCTTGGAAGCAGAAATTGCACGCTTTCCCAAAGTTTCGGGCGGAGAGCTTATTTTCTCGCGTGAAGCGGGAAAAACCTTGAACGAAGCCAGCATCGTGGCGAAAGCCATGACTGATGAGTATGTGTCGATCGAACACCTATTGTTGGCCATTTTAAAATCAAAAAGCAAAATCGCCCAAATATTGAAAGATCAGGGGGTAACGGAAAAAGACCTTAAAGCGGCCATTGCGGAACTCAGAAAAGGAGGCAAGGTTACCTCCCAAAGCGCAGAGGAGAGCTACAATGCCTTGGACAAATATGCAAAAAACCTGAACGAACTGGCCGATAGTGGCAAACTCGATCCCGTCATCGGGAGGGATGAGGAAATCCGCCGGATACTGCAGATCCTTACCCGTAGAACAAAGAATAACCCAATGCTGGTAGGCGAACCCGGAGTGGGCAAAACGGCAATCGCAGAGGGACTGGCACACAGGATCGTACAAGGCGATGTACCAGAAAATTTGAAAGACAAGGTCATCTACTCCCTCGATATGGGCGCATTGATCGCGGGGGCCAAATACAAAGGGGAATTCGAGGAAAGATTGAAAGCGGTAATCAAGGAAGTCATTTCATCCGATGGTTCAATAGTGCTTTTCATCGATGAAATACATACTTTGGTCGGTGCAGGAGGTGGTCAAGGGGCCATGGATGCCGCAAATATCTTAAAGCCAGCTTTGGCAAGGGGCGAACTGCGGGCCATCGGGGCGACCACGCTTGACGAGTATCAAAAGTATTTCGAAAAAGACAAGGCCTTGGAACGTCGTTTTCAAAAAGTGATGGTCGATGAACCCGATACCGAAAGTGCCATTTCCATCTTAAGGGGCATCAAGGACAAATATGAAGCACATCATAAGGTACGCATCAAGGATGAGGCGGTGATTGCCGCAGTGGAATTATCGCAGCGCTATATCACCAACAGGTTTTTACCCGATAAGGCCATCGATTTGATTGACGAGGCAGCCTCCAAGCTGCGCATGGAAATCAACTCCAAACCGGAGGAGCTCGATGTTATGGACCGTAAAATAATGCAGCTCGAAATTGAAATCGAAGCCATTAAACGGGAAGACGACCATGCCAAGTTAAAAATGCTCAATGTTGACCTCGCCAATCTGAAGGAGGAGCGTAACCAGGTATTTGCCCAATGGGACAGCGAAAAATCGGTGGTCGACAATATCCAAAAAACAAAATTGGATATCGAAAATTTCAAAATGGAAGCGGAACGTGCCGAACGAAACGGTGATTATGGGAAAGTAGCGGAACTGCGTTATGGAAAGATCAAGGAATCCCAGGAAAAGTTGGACGCCCTTCAAAAAGACCTGCAGGAACAACAAAAGACCGGCATTCTGATCAAAGAAGAAGTCACCTATGAAGATGTGGCCGAGGTAGTCGCCAAGTGGACGGGGATCCCGGTCACCAAATTGATTCAAAGCGAAAGGGAAAAACTGCTGCGATTGGAGTCGGTATTGCACCAGAGGGTCGTCGGCCAAGAAGAATCCATAGAGGCCGTTACAGATGCCATCAGACGCAGCAGGGCGGGATTGCAAGACCCCAAGCGACCCATTGGATCGTTCCTGTTCCTCGGGACCACTGGGGTAGGTAAGACCGAGTTGGCCAAAACACTCGCTTCTTACCTCTTCGATGACGAAAATGCCATCACCCGGATCGATATGAGCGAATATCAGGAAAGGCATTCGGTGAGCCGTTTGGTCGGTGCCCCTCCGGGGTATGTCGGTTACGATGAAGGCGGACAGCTCACGGAGGCCATAAGGAGAAGGCCCTATTCGGTGATTTTGCTCGATGAAATCGAAAAAGCGCATCCCGATACGTTTAATATCCTGCTGCAGGTACTCGATGAAGGCAGGCTTACCGATAACAAAGGCAGGGTGGCCGATTTCAAGAATTCGATCATCATCATGACCAGCAATATGGGCAGCCATATCATTCAGGAACAGTTCGAGACCTTAAAGGATATCTATAGTGCCAGCGAGGCTGCACGTGTTGAAGTCATGGAGTTGTTGCGCAAAACCATCCGTCCGGAATTCTTGAACAGGATCGACGACATCATCATGTTTACGCCCTTGAGCAAAAAGGATATGACCAAAATTGTAAAACTTCAGTTGGGGCAGTTGAAGAAAATGTTGGAAAAACAACATATTACCATCGATGCGACCGACGAAGCGGTCACCTATTTGGCGAACAAGGGTTTTGACCCGCAATACGGGGCCAGGCCCATCAAAAGGGTCATTCAGCGCGATGTACTGAACAAGTTGTCAAAAGAATTGCTCAGTGGCCAAATCAAAGCCGACAGTATCGTATTGATCGACGCTTTCGATGATGAATTGGTCTTCCGGAATCAATCCGAATTGGTCGAATGACCCCGGTGCGATCGAATAGCGCATCCTGTTGATCAAAAAGGCGGCCCAATGGGCCGCCTTTTTTTGTCGATCATATATACCACACAGTATATAAATTTTTTATATTAGCGTTAAAACCAACCACCATGTCGACCAAAGCTGAAAGAACCACCGCATACATTATTGAAACCGTAGCGCCCGTCTTCAATAAGCACGGCTATGTTGGAACGAGCATGAGCGATCTTACCGAAGCCACCGGATTGACCAAAGGGGCGTTATACGGCAATTTTGAAAACAAGGAGGCTTTGGCATTGGCGGCATTCGAGTTCAACCGCAAGCGCTTATTGGCGGCAATCGAACATCAATTGAACCATTCGGGCACGGCAATGGACCGTATCTTCAAATTGACCCAATTTTACCGTACCTACAATGAATTCAACGAAGAGTTGGGGGGCTGTCCCATTCTCAACGTTGGCGTTGACGCCAGGCACAACAACCATAAGCTCAGCGCCGCGGTCTGTGAAACCATCAAGGAAATTGAAGGAAAAATAGCACTCGTTCTGGAAAATGGGGTCAACAACAATGAGTTCAGGCTTCCAGTAACGCCATTGCAGTTCGCAAAACACTTTTTCACCATGATCCAAGGCGCCGTGGCCATGAAT
>JBATHI010000214.1:0-2707 GCA_049666645.1 Flavobacteriaceae bacterium
TGGGTGGCGGTGGCGGTCACGATGCCCATCTCGATGGTGGCAACCTTTACTTCCTTGGCAGCGTCCTGGGCTTGGGCGGCCATTCCGATGAAAAGAACTAAGATGAAGGTTGCGATGGTTTTCATGACTTGCGTTTTGTTATAATAATAACTCCCGCAAGCGCATTTCAAAGGGTCGCGATTCGTTCAAAAACACCCAAAACTCGGTAATCGGCAAAAGGTCGGTCGAAGTGCAAAAAACCCTCGACGAACGTTCGGGCACCCAAAATCACTTCAGCGAAAGAAGGTGCATTTTACCGATGGTTTCCGGCCATTTTAGGATATCATTAAGGGGTCGCCGATCAAGAATTGATTATATTAGGGATGATTTGGAAGACAAAAATGATTTGATTTGACACCGATATGACATCGATAAAACTTTCAAAACCTTTTTTACTACCGCTACCGACAAGGATCCTTGAAATTTCCCTCTTTTTCGGCATGATTGTCTATGCCACCGCCATAGGTCAGGATTATCTGCATTCCGAAATCAATGCCACGCGCTTTTTTTGGTCTGAGACCTTGCTCTATAATACCTATTGGTTGTGGTTCTTCCCCTTCCTCTACCTTTCGATCCCCCTATACCAATGGTTGAAATCCAAGTCGATCGAAGCCAAAGTGTTTTGGACCGCCCTGTACGGATTGGGATTGAGTCTTTGCCACCTGTTTGTCTTTACGGGCGCCTTCTGTACTTTCAGCAGCCTGATTTATGAAAATCCCCATGCGCTTGACAAAATTTTCAACGGGACATTGGCCAACCATGGGCAACTTACCTTCTTGGCCTATCTCATCGCACCTTACCTATATGGATATCTTTCCGAATCGCTGAATTCCCTAAAAACGGCAAGAACGGCCAAATACCCGAAGACCCTCAAGTTAAAAAACCGCCTCTGCCTTAAGGAAATCGAGGTAACTGCCATTGAGGCCATCGTTACGAATAAACCTTATTCGATGATGCTTTGCGGCAGCCATGGTTATTTACATGATTACAATTTGAAGCAATTGGAGGGCTCTTTAAATCCGGCCCTTTTTCTTAGGGTACATCGGTCGGTCATCGTGAACAAAAATCACATCAGATCATTGACTTCGAGAAAGAATGGCGATTATGACGCCTTGCTATCGAATGGCCGATCGGTGCGATTGAGCAGGCATTATCGGCAACATTGGGAAGCAATGGTACTCCACTGGGCCAAGAATCCTCTCCAGTAAGCCAATTTGTAAACCATGCCGACCAAAGTGTACCATTTTCCGACTATTTTCGGGAAACCTAGAATTTGAAAAGTATGTTGAAGAGTAGTCTTTTGTTCTGTCTGATCGTTGTGATGGCGAATTGTGCCGGACAATCTGAAAAAGGAAATCCCAAACCAGCCACAAAGGTAAAAGGAGTCATTGGAGGGCCATTTGAAAACGGGGAATTTATGTTTATCGGAATGCCCGAAAATATAAGCTCGGTAGATACCAGTGCCGGCTGGTACCAATCGGGACAGAAACTTGTGGTCAGGGGTAGGATTTTCAAACGCGACGGCAAAACACCGGCCCCGGATGTCCTTCTTTATTATTACCACACCGACGGCCAAGGCCTTTATGCCAACAGGGATGGGCTTGATCAAAGGGTGAAACGCCACGGTTATTTGCGCGGATGGGTAAAATCCGATCAAAAGGGCGACTATGCCATTTATACGTTGCGGCCCGCCCCCTATCCCAATGCCGATGAACCTGCCCATATTCACCCGGCAATCCAAGAACCCCGGTTCGAAAATCCATATTATATCGATGAACTTGTTTTCGATGACGACCCTTTATTGACCACGGCCAAAAGGAAAGCCATGGAAAACCGAGGCGGGAGCGGGGTATTAAGGCCACTGCGCGATGGGGACGTGCAAATCGCTGAACACAACATCATTTTGGGCTTGAACATTCCGGGCCATCCCGATAAGGAGGCTTTTGAAAATGTTTCGGGCAAAAATATTGGAGAGGATGTCGTTTCGTTTACCCCCTTTCACGCCTGGGGCCCTGATAAGGGCACCCGAACCTGTCCGATCTGCAAATATGGAAGATATCATGGTCTCCTGTATTTTGTCGGGAATACGCCCAACTGGGACCATATTGAAAAATGGTTGGTCTTTCTTGAAAAGGAAAGCGAGAAACGCAAACAATATCTTAAATCCTATTTTATCTACGGAAATGAGGACGACTATTCAAAGACCGGTAGAACAAAAGAATTGGAAGCATTGGGCAAGAAGTTGGGTTTGCGACATGTCGCGCTAACCTTCGTTCCTTCTTTCCATGATGAAAGCAGCGAAATAGTGCTCAATAAAATCGACCCGAATGTTGAAAGTACCATACTGTTGTACCGCAACAGCAATATCATCGATAAGTTCATCGGTCTTGAACCTACCGAGCTTAATTTCAGGAGGGTGACCGAACGATTGGACCACACGACCGACGATCTGTTTCAACTGCCCACCTTGCCAAGGCATGATTAATGTAGAAATGTTTTTTGAAAATTAGGCCATTTTAGCGGCATCCCTTTTGGTGGTGAAAGAAAGGGCGTGCTTTACTTTAGAATCCGATCTCTTGTACAACCTGGCCACCTCGATGGTGTTCTTCAAAGAAACTTCCTGGGTGGCGGTAGCGGTCACGATGCCCATTTCGATGGTGGCAACCTT
>JBATHI010000215.1:0-12866 GCA_049666645.1 Flavobacteriaceae bacterium
GTCATCGTCCCTTCTGGTATTGTCGGTATCGATACTTGTTGTTTGGATGCTCACCTTGAAAGAAGGGGAATCGAAAGCATCATTGGCCGTCGCTTCGATATCGAAATCGGTAAACTTTCCCTGAACTTCGGAAATCAGCAAATGGGTGATACCGAAATTGATGCTCGAGTGTGCCTTGTCGGCCTTCCATGTGCCCTGTGCGGAAAGTGTGGCTGCCGCTACCAAAAACAAAATTAGAATCGACTTTCTCATAATGCATTGATTTTTGTGGTTAACGAATCATTTAAAGCTTATAATCATGACATTGGATGAATTACTTAGGAATTCACAACGATTGTTTTGAGCAAGGTATAGCCATCCGATGTATTTCCGGTAACGGAATCGGCCATGTTCCGAGATAGGCTGGTGCCAAAGACACCGTCTGCGGTATTCGGCACATAATTGCCTCCCTGATAGTTTTCCGTAGCATATACCGTATCGGAAACCCCATGTGGGAATGCGATCTGGGAAACCAACAGCGATTTCCCTTCCGGGTTCAAAACTTCAAGATGTACATGGGGGGCCCTGCCTTGGTAATAACCGGGATAAATGCTGATGAAGGAGACCCGACCGTCTTGATCCGCAGTTTGTCGACCTCTCAAAAAGTGTTCTTTTGTAAGATTTTCGGACTGCATCCCATTACCGCCATATTCCGAATATTTACCCTCATTATCGCAATGCCAGACGTCTACAAGGGCATTTACCAAGGGCTTGCAGCCATTGGTTTTGTCCAAAACGGTCAGGGTAATGAGCAAAGGGATTCCTTTTCTATCGCCAATGATGTTTTCACGAACATAATCTGACGGGGTCTTGTTGGGAAAGGGGCCTTTGGTTTCCCTGGGGGAAACGACACAATCATCGGAAGTAAATCTATCGCTTTTCGAGCGTTTAATATCGGCACTTAGAAGGGGTGTCATTGCGACCACCCCACCCAATCCAACAATGCCTTTTGTCAAAAACTCATTTCGTTTCATTATACACCGGTTTACTTCGATGCAGGTGCTCCTTGCCGTTTTGGCATGACCAGACTGTCTGCCGGATAATTGTTCTTCAAATAGGCCATTTGGGCCTTGGCCCAATCCACGATTTTGGTTCGTTGGGCGTCGGTGAGCTTCGCTTCGGGATGTAGCCCCAAATAAGTGTAATCGGCCAGGGGCATTTCCTTCTTCTCCACCATTTCAATGGTTTCCTCGAACTTATGGTTCTGGATGGCGATGGGCCTTTTGGTAAATTCTGAAAAATTCAAATGCCTTTTCCCATCCATGACGTGATCGTTGAGCCACCATGCCACCGGCTGCACATTGGCATACCAAGGATATTCCGTTTTATTCGAATGGCAATCGTTGCAGGAAACCTGCAACAATTGGTTTACATCCTCGGGAACCTGGTACTTGGTGGAAATATCATAGGTTAGATCGTTCGATTCATTTTTGTCGGGACGGATAAACTGGATGACGATCAATACGATCCCCAATCCTATAAGGACTTTTTTCAGCATGTGAATGGTTTTGTTGAAGTTTTTTGAAACTTGATATTAAGACCAAAAATAATCGAAAAGGTTTAATCCCAAAATCTTATTTGTATTTGGATACGCGTTCATCGTCGATGACCCCTTTCCAGTTCATCCCAAAGGCAAAATCGTAAGCATTCCCCTCCGCATCAATATAAGGGATCATATCCCAGGGCACGTCTTCAAATTGGGCTTCCACCGTTTTCATGTCAATGGGCATTTGAAAGGGCAACAGGGCCGATGGTTCGGCCGCTCCTGTAAGTATGTCCATCAAAGCCTGATCCTGAACCCCCATATGTACCAAAATCGAGGAAGCCTTCCCTTCGATTTCTGAAAAAACCATGGGCTTCGAAACATTAACAATGACGATGACCGGTTTATCACCCATCACTTTCTTGGTGTCTTGGACCATTTGCATATCCGTAACGTTGGCAGCCGTCACCGATTTGTCCTTGTAAGAACGGTTGGTGAAATCTTCCAAAGGGCTTCCCCCTGCCAAACTGGTCTCTCGGGCTTCTGAAGCGGTATAGGGCGCATATTGCAGACTGATAGGTACATACCCGTTCCCTCCCTTGACAAGATCTTCCCTATTGTAGCCTACCCCGCCTTCCGGACTTTTGATGCCCACCAGGGCGAAATCGGCCAAAGTGGGATCATCCATTACCTCAAAATATTTGGCCACCACCTCCATATTAAAGGGATATTCGGTTTTTTCGGGCGTTTCCCTGCCGAACCAATTGGTACTGGCCGCAATGTAACGTTGTGGTACGTATACCTTTTGTTTGGCTTTCAAAGGGAGCGTATTATTTTGGTTCTTGAGCAGCACGATGGAGCGCAATTGGGCTTCATAACCCGCCTTCATGAACTCGGGATTGCCGACAATTTTTTCCGTTTCGGCCACTTCGAGATAGGGATTCTCAAAAAGGCCCACCCTGAATATATTCTTCAACAAGCGAACCGCGGAAGTTTCGAAGCGCTGTCGCATGTATTCCTCTCCATGTTCCGCTACCCCCAACTTATAGGCCTCGAGAACAGGACCCATATCGTTGTTGCCTCCGAATTGGTCGACACCCGCCTCGATTACCTTATAATGGCGTTCGGCTACGCTCATGGTCTCCAGCCCCCAGCTTTTACCTTCAAACAGATCTACGGCGGTCACGTCGCGGGTAATGCCCCAGTCGGTGCAGACTACCCCATCATAACCATAGGTGCCCCGTAAAAGATCGGTAATCAGGTATCGGTTGAACCCATTGCCCACATGGTCACCATTTTTGGTATCCTGTCCGAAAGAAATCGTATAGTAAGGCATTACGGCGGAAGCCATTTTGGTCGGACCCTCCAAAGCAAAGGCACCTTCGGTAAAGGGCTTTAAATGGTCCTTTAAATTATTACCCGGGTACACGGCATAGGCACCATAGCCAAAATGCCCGTCCCTACCCCCTTCCTCGGGGCCCCCGCCCGGCCAATGTTTTACCATGGCGTTCACGCTTTGATATCCCCATCCCCGATCGGGTTCGGACGACTGAAAACCATCGACATAGGCCCGTGCCATATCGGTCGCCAAATCAGGGTCTTCTCCCATAGTCCCGTCAAAACGGCTCCAGCGCGGTTCGGTTCCCAGGTCGATCTGAGGGGACAATGCCGTGGCAATGCCCAAAGCCCTATATTCCTTTGAACCAATTTCACCGAATTGGCGCATCAGCCCAGGATCGAAGGAGGCGGCGATACCCAGGGTACCCGGCCACATCGATATATCACCCCCTGCCCCGGCATTGAATTCGGCATAGGAATCACTGCCATGGCGGGGATCGGAACTGTTGTTCACTGGAATGCCAAGCCCCAATTTCTCGACCATAGCCTGTGCATTGTTGTTCCATCTTGCGGCGACGGCAGGAGATTCCACTCCCGTGATAAGTACATGTCTCACATTATCCTCTTCCAAAAATTTAAGCTGGGCATCCGACAGGTCACTTGCGGCTGCACCACTTTCCGCAAAGGGTTTACCACCATAGGTGGCAGGGCCAAAAAAGCTGTTGCCTCCGGAGGGAATCGACTGGTGGGCACTGTAGAGCATTAAACCGGCAATCTGTTCCAAGCTCATTTTGCCGGCCAGGTCGACCGCACGGTCATCCGCGGACAAACGCCAATCTTCATAGGCATCCAGTTGTCCATCCTTGTTCAGATCCTTGAAAGCAAATCGATCGACCATAAGAAGTTTAACCCCGGAGGTTTTGCTATAGCCGAGGGTCTTGCCGTCTGTGTTGCTCACCAAGATGTGGTCGCCCTTATCTTCTTCCGTGAATTTCGGACTACAGCCCATGGCCAGTAACGCAATACCCAACCCCCCTATCACTACTGATTTTATTTTATTTTTCATGCTTCGTTCCATTATCGCGTGTTTTATTGATTGGCGGTTAGGGCAAACAACTCCTTATCCATCTGCGGTTTCACCTCGCAGGTGTTATCAAAATGCATGGTTGGGGTATCTGCACCGTTGTATGCCGGCCATTCGGGCAGTCCGCTGTGGTTGGGATTTCCGGTTTTTGCAAAATTGATCCATGCCTGGCTTACCTTGGCCGCCAACTCATGGGCTCCCCTGCCGCCTCCGGTCATGTTTTTGGCACGTTCGATGTTATCAAAAACAAAGGGCAGTTCCATACAATGCAACGCTTTGTACTTTCCGTCAAAAACGGGCGATTGCCAGGTAAAAAGATACATATATACGGGCGCACCGCCTTGGAGCGCCGCCTTTTCATTGGCCTGTTCCACGGCACCAGGCCGGAACATCGTATCGACATCCAACAGGTCTTTGGGTGCGGTATCGCCAGGATAGGCCTTCCGCACCGCTGTGAGGTAGGCATCTGCCTTGTCTTTCCATTGCTCCTTGATATGGGCAAGTATCGTTTCCTCCGAAGCCCCGACGAAACGCATATTGGCAAAGGGGGTAAATTCATTTTTGGTCGTTCCCAACATTAAGGGCACCTCTTTCGAAAGGGCAAAGGCTTCTTTGGAAAAAAGTTGGTAAGGCAGGTCCTCCCCGTCTCGGCTGGGACCCCAGCCCAAACCGAAACCGATGACCGGTTTTCCTTCGGCCTTCATTTTTTCCTCAATGGTTTTCAAGGCCTTGCTACCAGCCGCGCTCAAGGCCTGGAATGGCATCTTTTGAATGCTGTCGACCTGGTTGCCCGTAAGCCCCAAGTTGGAAAGCACTTCGGCCGCGATGGCCTGGGTCTCGTTTTTTTCCAACATGGCGGTTCGGAACGACCCGCTCTGGTTCACTGCTTTATGGAACAGGCCCTTTGCCTTGGGCATGGCCATCAACGTATTCACTTTGGCCCCTCCGCCCGACTGACCGAAAATGGTGACATTGTTCGGATCGCCCCCGAAGTTCGCGATATTCGTTTTTACCCATTCCAAGGCCGCCACCATGTCCAAAATGCTGTTGTTGGCGGAATGCTTGTACTTGTCGCCATAGGAAGACAGGTCTAAGAAGCCCAAAATATTCAAGCGATGGTTGATGGAGACTACTACTACGTCGCCCTTTTTACTGAGATTTTCGCCGTCGTAGGATGGCAATTCCTGACTTGAACCTGCCGTATAACCTCCCCCGTGTATCCAAAAGAGTACCGGTCTTTTTTTGGTGACATCGATACCGGGGGTCCAAATATTGATTCTCAGACAATCCTCGTTCGTGTAGCCCCAATCGTGGTCGAAAACAAATTCGGACTCATCCTGCACCACTGTGGTCGGGGTCATCAAAGGGGCCACCGGACCATAGGTCGTTGAGCTCCTGACCCCTTCCCAAGCCTTCGCTTTGGTAGGGGCTTCGAAACGCTCCGCTTGCGCATAGGGTATTCCTTTATAGGTGAAAATACCATTGTGGATATAACCCCTGACCTTGCCCGATTCGGTATGCGTCACCGCGATATGCTCACCGGTAACCACTTCTTGGGCCATAAGGAGGGTGCCCATGAAAAATAGGATCAGGCCCAACATTTGAGTGCTCGTTTTTCTATTCATGTATTTCATTGGAATGGATTTTAGTTGTTGTTTTTGGTTTTGAATATATTTTTTTGGATTCCCATGATGCAATTTGTTGGGATCAATGCTCCATCGGTATCGGTGATTTTGTTTTGCTCTGCTTGAAACTATAAAGGTAGGGTGCCTTATGAGCCCCGCCGGTGAACAATTTTTCGTGCCGCGACAAAATATCCATCCCCAATATTTTGCGCTGAAAGGTGGTACGTCGCAATTTCTCCCCCAATACCGCCTCATACACTTTTTGAAGGTCCTTCATGGTGAACTTTTCCGGCAACAGGTTCATTCCAACCAGTTTTTTATCCAAATTATCCCTCAAAGTGCTCAATGCCTTTTCCACGATATGATGATGATCCATCATCAAAGGGGGCAATTCATCGACGGCGTACCAATTGATCGAATCTGAAAGGGAATCGGGTTGGGGTGCCACTTCATTGTAATTGATCAAGGCATAATAGGCAACGGATACAAAGCGATCCAACAACCAATTACCTTCCCCGATTTCATAACCATTGGCCTCCAAAATGGTCCGCATTACCCCAGGCACTGTCCTGTTGACATTTCCGAAGGTATGGAACTGTTCCAGATAGATGTTGTCCAACCCGGTTCTCTCATACAGTCCCCTTTTTGCGGCCTCATCCACATTTTCGTTGCGTTTGACGAAACCTCCCGGCAAAGCGAAAAAACCTGTATTGTGATATTCCAATACCAGGATTTTAAGCTGCTTCCCATTGAATCCGAAGATGACCGAATCAAAGGCCAAGTTGGGAATATAGGTTTCACTCGATGGCAGTTCCCTCCTATTTATATTGCTCAATCCGATAATTTTAACCAAATAAATGATAAAATTCAAAGAAAACAAAGTATTATTGTAACAATTTGAGACAATAATGAAACTTTAACAGCAACCCATGAAAAAATTGATCCTAATAACCATTGCATTGATCACCGCCAACCCATTCGCCATGGCACAGAACAAGAATGCCTTTCCCGTGCAAGCAAAACTTGATAATGGGGTCATCGAAGGGAATTATGATACCCATACCGGAATCCAGTCCTATTTTGGCGTGCCCTTTGCCAAACCGCCCGTGGGCGAATTGCGCTGGAAAGCACCCCAACCCCTTGAGAAGTGGAACGGGGTAAAGGAAACCAAGGCTTTTGGGCCAAGGCCCATGCAAACGATGGTCTTTGGGGATATGAAATCGCGTTCGGCCGGGGTCAGTGAAGACTGCCTTTATCTGAACGTTTGGACCCCTGCGTCCAGAAACTCAAAAGACCTGCCGGTATTGGTATATTTCTTTGGCGGTGGCAATGTGGCCGGGGATGCTTCGGAGTACCGTTATGACGGGGAGAGCATGGCGAAAAAGGGCATTGTGGTCGTCACCACCAACTATCGCCTGAACATCTTTGGTTTTTTGGCCCATCCCGAACTCAGTGCCGAGGCCCCCTATAAGGCATCCGGTAATTACGGACTGCTCGACCAGCATGCCGCACTGCAATGGGTACAAAAAAACATTGCGGCCTTTGGGGGCGATCCAAAGAAGGTCACCATTGCAGGGGAATCCGCAGGGTCTATCGGGGTGAGCCAACAAATGGCCTCCCCCCTATCCAAAAATCTGATCGCCGGGGCCATAGGGGAAAGCGGTGCGGGCATCAATCCCACCATGTCGCCCATACCTTTGAAAGATGCCGAAAAAATGGGACTGGAATTCGCCCAAAAAGCAGGGGTTCCAAGCTTGTCCCAATTAAGGGCGTTGAGCACCCGGGAGGTCTATGAAATCTACAACGAATCGAAACGCTTCGGTTTTCCCGCGGTGCTCGACGGGTATTTTTTGACCAAAACACTTCCGGAAACCTTCAAGGCCAAAGAACAGGCCCAAGTGCCATTGCTTTTGGGCTGGAATTCCGCTGAAATCCCCGGCATGGCCTTTATGCAAGGCCAGCCCTATAATGAAGAAAGTTTCGTCGCCAAGGTCAAGGAAGCCTATCCGGAAAAATATGCGGAAGTATTGGAACTCTATCCCCATGCTTCCGAAAAAGAAATAGAACGTTCGGCTACCGATCTGGCTTCCGATCGATTCATCGCCTACAGCACCTGGAAATGGTTCGACATGCACCGCAAAAACAGCAGCCTACCGGTGTACCGCTATCTCTACAGCAAATTGAGGCCCCCGCTGGTGAATCAAAATCTCGCCTCGGGCCTCGCCGGAGGCACCGTCGAAAAAGATCCGGATGCCCTCCAGGCGCCCGGGCCGATCGGTGCGCCCCATGCCTGTGAGATCGAATATTGCATGGGCAACCTTCACTTAGTGGACGACTATGCCTGGACGCCTGATGATTACAAGGTATCCCAGGACATGCTGAATTTCTTTGCGAATTTCATCAAGACCGGCAATCCGAACCAGGCCGATTTGCCCGAATGGTCGGCCGCTAAGGCAAATGACCCAACGCCCCCGGTGATGGTCATCGACACCCAGAGCAAATTGGTCAAGGCCGAAAACGACGCCAGGTATCTATTTTTGGACAAAGCCTATAAAAATTAGTGTTCCAAAAATCCAAACATTAAAAAGTATTCCATTTTAAAGGACAATCAACACATTTAAATTCCGTCGCAAGAAGATCATTATTGCTGTACTTGATGCCAACCCAAAAGGATTCCATTCAGCTTCGGCCAATCCTTTCCGATCTGCGATCATTGCAGCAATTCTATTTGAATGTTTATCTTTCCGTTCAGAATGAGCCATACTATGAATACAACCAAACTATACAGCTTGTTACTTTTTATGGTAATCAGCTTTGGATCGACGGGGCAAGAAATAGGGGATTCCACGACGGTTTCAACCGATTATAACGATCTGGTCGCCCTTTTTAAGGCATGGCGATCCTTTGAGCATCCCCCTTTAAAAGACGGTGCCCCCGATTATACCAAGGCCACTTTCGACAAACGCTGGCCCGCCTTCGAATCCCTTCGGGCGCAGCTCAATGCCTTGGAAATAAAAAGCTGGCCGCTTGAACAACAGGTCGATTGGTATATCGTTTGGGCCGAAATGAACGGTTATGATTTTAACCATCATATCCTAAAACCCTGGGAACGCGACCCGGCATTTTATAAATCGATCTGGACGGAACGAAGCGACGTACCTGCCCATGAAGGTCCGACCCATCATAGGACCACCGAATTATGGACCTATGCATTTCCTTTAAGTGCCAATGAAAAGGAACGATTGATTGCCGATCTAAAGGTCATTGCCCCTTTGAATGCCCAGGCCAAAGTAAACCTGACGGGCAACGCCAAAGAACTTTGGCGGGCCGGTATCCGTGACATAAAAGTCCAATCAGCCGATCTCAAAGCTTTGCTTGAAAAGGAAGATATCAAATCCGATTTAGAGTTGGTCAAGATATTGAACGAGGCCATTGCCGCTACAGATGATTTAAGCGATTGGCTCCTGGCTCAGGCCGATCGGAAGACGGGGCACTCTGGCATTGGGAAGGAAAATTATACCTGGTACCTACAGCATGTGCACCTGGTACCTCTGACCTGGGAAGATGAAGTGATGCTCTTAAAAAGCGAACTGGCCAGTGCCTGGACTTCCCTGCAATTGGAAGAACATCGCAACAGGGCCTTACCGATGATGGCCGATGCCAGTTCAGAAGAAGAATATGCAGCCCTGGCCGATCGGGCTGCCACCAGTTTGATGGACTTTCTAAAAGAACAGGACATCGTTACCGTGAAGCCATATTTTGAACCGGCTTTAAGGGAACATTTGGGAGAGTATATTCCGAAAGAAACACGCAACTTCTTTTGGATCACCGCCCACTTGGATCCAAGACCATTATTTTCACATTTTTATCATTGGTTCGAGTTGGCGCGTATGGATACGGAACCCCATAAAAGCGAGATAAGGAAGGGGCCTTTGCTTTATAATATTTTCGATTCGCGAAACGAGGGCATGGCCACCGCGGTTGAAGAAATGTTCATGGATGCCGGTTTATACGATGAATCGCCGCGATCGAGGGAGATCGTCCATATCATGATCGCGCAGCGTGCGGCAAGGGGCCTGGGTTCGTTATATGCCCACAGCAACGACATGACCATGGAAGAAGCGGGCGGAATCCATTCTGAATTTACGCCAAGAGGATGGATGAAAACCGAAAAGGACTTGCTCATCTTCGAGCAACATTTCTACCTCAGACAGCCGGGCTATGGCAGCAGTTACATTAGCGGGAAATATTTGATCAAAGAGGCCTTGGCTGACTATGCCAAAAAAATGGAGAACGAAGGAAAAGCATTTAAGGTCAAAGATTTTTTCGATCAAATGAACACTTTTGGTAATATCCCTGTTTCCTTAGGGCATTGGCAGTTGACGGGGAACGATGGTGAAATAAACACTATCCGTGATCGTAACTAGCCGACCTATTGATGAAAACCAACCCTATCCAAAATCTCAAGACGCCTGCAAGCTGGGCAGCGTGCCTTGCATGGGCCATTGGGATTAAGTACTGGTCCCCTTTGGCGGTTTGGAGGTGAGGGGTTGGTAGATCAAGACTCGAATCGCTAAAAGGTGATATTTACAAAGGGGATAATCGGACTGGTGTACACGCTTTCGTCTTCGTCGTACAATAGATTGTATTTGGCGCCAATGGCGATGTTATCCGTAATATTGAAACCTGCCCCAACGAACAGTGCCGAATCCCAATATTTTTCTGTGTCTGTTCCTGTAGGGGTTTCCGTTTTGGTGGATACCCTTAGCTCAGTGAATTCCAACAGGGTCGTTAATTTTCTGACAGGACTGTACTGGCCTATGATATTGAACCCAAAAGTGGTGGTGTTTTGCAAGTCTTTGATGCTGGCATAACTTCCCTGGATTCCGCCTCCTAAACTCACTTTTTCGCTCACGCCATAGATCAAATTGGGTGCAATGCTGATATTGGTACCCCCTACAAAGTTAAGACCGAACCCGAAGCCAAATTTCAGACGGCTTTGTTCATTGGCGACGCTGTCTACAACCATAACATCGGTGGCCTGTGAAAACACATTGGCGCTGTAAACAAAAATGCCAATTGCCAATGCTGTTTTCCAAAATATTCTGAGCGTTTTCATAAGTGTCGGTTTAAAGTTTTGTTTTGTTTCAAATCATTCTATCACGCTCAATATATGGTTTTTTTAATCATCTGCAACATCCAGGAATGACCAGAATGGCTGGTTGGTCAATAGATAAAAGGATAGGTCAGGTTATGAAGGTCCACTTCGGCAAAATCAAAATAATTGGGAATCGGCTTGCTATCTTGCCCTTCACGGTAATTGATAGGCATAATTTTAATAATTTAGTCATGCTATTGCTGCGTTAATCTAACTAATTTCAGATGGGCTTGAATGAAAATCATATCAACTATGTAGAATTCAAAGCCAATGACCTTGAAAAGACCAAAGCATTTTATGCCAAGGCTTTTGGCTGGACTTTTACCGATTACGGACCCGATTATGTGGCCTTTTCCGCGAGTGGACTTGATGGTGGTTTTGAGAGGACCGAACGAAAAATTAGAAATGGTGCCTTGATCGTTCTTTATTCCAAAAATCTTGAAAAATCAAAAAATACCGTTCTTAAGTGTAAAGGCACGATTTCAAAAGATATTTTTTCCTTTCCCGGAGGCCATCGATTTCATTTCCTAGATCCATCTAATAACGAACTCGCGGTATGGTCAGATCAATAAGCAAAAAAATAGTCAGGGTACTGTTACTGTTCATTATTTTGTGGCCATTATCTTGTGGTCATGCACAAGAAAAATCCACCAATGGAAAATACACCTATAAAAAAGGGGATGCCAATGGTATCGGCAAATGGTATATGGGACGGGAAATCGCCCATGTCATGGGTTTTCAGGGAATCGGTTGGCTCGATCGCCCTGAACGGGAGGAGGAAGAAAACACCTCAAAATTGCTGGGCAACATGAACATTGAATCCAACGACGATATTGCGGATATTGGCGCAGGGTCGGGTTACCACGTCTTTAAAATGGCGTCCATGGCAGGGAAAGGCCTAATCTATGCCGTTGATATTCAAGAAGAAATGTTGGCAGCGCTCCATAAAAACAAGGAAAATGCAAAGGCAAAGAACGTGGTGCCCATCAAAGGGAGTGATATCAATGTGAACCTGCCGGAAAACTCGGTCGATAAGGTGCTACTCGTAGATGTTTACCACGAGTTCGATCATCCCCTGGAAATGATCCTCTCCATAAAAAAGGCGTTAAGGGTGGATGGCAAGCTCTTTTTGATCGAATATCGCGGTGAAGATGATGCTGTCCCCATTAAAAAAATCCATAAAATGACCGAAAAACAGGCAGTTAAAGAAATGCTGGCCGCGGGGATGAAACTTGAACGCAACATAGGCAACCTGCCCTGGCAGCATTGTATGGTCTTTGTGAAAAATTAATCGATAGATTCAAAAAAAATATTTATGCTCACAGAGATCCATCCCAAACTGCCCATGCGAAACAAGACCGTTACTAGGGACTACTATATCAATAAGCTTGGTTTTAAAGAATTTGGCAGCGCCGACTTCGAAGGCTATCTTATGGTTCAAAAAGACCAGATTCAAATCCATTTTTTTGAATTTAAAGACCTCAATCCAAAAGAGAATTACGGGATGGTCTATATTCGAACCGATGACATCGATGGCCTGTACCAATCGTTCCTCGACAAGAACGTGCCCATCCACCCCAACACGCCATTACAGACAAAACCTTGGGGCCAAAAAGAATTTGCATTGCTCGATCCAGACCATAATTTGCTGACTTTCGGACAGGAGATTTCACGAACAACATCTTAAAATCGCTCATAAGCGATCAACTTATCAATTAAATTAAAAACCGAGCAAATAATCTATGCAGGTCGGGCGGGGTCGAGATGAGAACAAGCAGAAATGATGATCCAATTCTTTCGAAACATAGGTTAAGACCATATGGAATAAAATAAGTGAGGGAAATAGGTAAACTATGGATTTGCCAAACAATAAGCTAGTTTCCAAAAGGTGCATTTCCATTCTAAACAAAATTGGTGGCCTTTTAGCGGGCCACCAATTTTCACTTCATATGTAAAACTACTGCTCTGGCGCTGCCAAAGCTTATTAAAATCAAACCAGGTCGAAACGATCGAGGTTCATCACCTTGTCCCATGCCTTCACAAAGTCTTTCACGAACTTATCTTTGGCATCGTTACAGGCATAAACTTCTGCCAGGGCACGAAGCTCTGAGTTCGAACCGAAGATCAGATCCACGCGGG
>JBATHI010000216.1:0-1909 GCA_049666645.1 Flavobacteriaceae bacterium
TATTTTCAGTCTATGAAGCACGCTTTCAGAAACCAATGACGTATAGAGCCGCATATTTGGCATATTCAGAAATGCTTGCAGCAATCAGATGTGGACATACTTATTCGAATTTTGTCAATCAATTTGGTTTTATTCAAGAAGTAGTGTTCAATCAAGCAGATAAATTACCTTTTCTATTTCGTACTATAGATGGAAGGATGATTATTACACAAAACCTGAGTGGAAATCCCTTACTGGATAACTATCCGGAAATCCTCTCCATAAACGGTATAGAAACTGAGGAAATACTAAAGGAGTTGATTCGCTTTGTGAAAGCTGACGGTGCAAATGATGGTAAAAGACTTGCTGACTTGAATTTATTTGGAATTGGTTCTTTTGAAAGTTTCGATGTGTATTTCCCCTTACGATTTCCGCCAACAGATGGAGTATATGACCTGAAAATCCAAATGTCCGAAAATAATTTCACAGAAGAAGTCAAAATAGAAACCATCACCCGTCAAGAAAGAACCGACAAACTTCTTCAATTATCATTTGACGACAATACAAAAGCTGATGATTTATGGAAATTAGAGTTCTGGGATGATAGGACTGCCTATCTTCAGCTTGGAACATTTGACGTATTTCAGCTTGGTTTTGAATGGGATGATTTTCTCAAAGATGCTTTTAATCAAATCCGAAAACGAAAAGTCGACAACCTCGTGATTGACATCAGATGGAATGAAGGAGGTCAAGATGAAATATTGCTGTACCTCGGACGAATGCTGGCGAAAGAACCTGTGTCAGTTGCACAAAGAAAAGAATATGTGGCGTATGAAAAGGTCCCTGATGAACTTAAACCTTATTTGTCTACCTGGATGCAAGAGGTGTATGATTTCACTGGCAAAGTAAACAAAGGGGAAAACGGGCTTTACAGATTGACCAGTCCTGATAATCTACAAGTTGAACCAATGTCCAAAGGATTTAAGGGAAATGTTTATCTACTTGTTAATGAAGCAAACAGCTCAGCTACTTTCTATTTTGCTGAATTGGCAAAGTCTTCAAAACTGGCAACCCTTGTCGGAACGACAACTGGAGGAAGTCAAAAAGGACTCAATGGAGGAACTATGTTTTTCTTAAGGTTGCCAAACTCGAAAATTGAATTCGACATACCAATTATAGGTACCTTCTCTCTTGAAAAGCCTGACATTGGTATTGCACCAGATATTGAGGTGAGAGAAACTGTAGAATCATTAAGGGCAGGTATCGACCCAGTAATTGTTAAGGTTAAGGAATTAATTGATAAATAACTGTGCCCAACACTGTATATGCGATAATGCTCCCTATCGGTCGCACTACGCATATACTCACCGTTACCAGTAATTGTAAAAGACGACAGCAACAGATAATGATAGCAGATAAACCATTCATATTTTATTCACTTCCAAAAAGTATAATTACCCCCAAAAATAGGACAGTAAGTTAAGTTTAATTTTTAATCTAAATTTACTGTAATATGACACGCAGGAAACACACATCGAAATTCAAGTTCAAGGTAGTGCTGGAGGCGTTATCGGAACGTTTTACCATCCAAGAGCTGGGCAGGAAGTACGAGATCCACCCTACGCAGATAACCACGTGGAAGACCCAGTTCTTAAAGAACGGCGAGGGCGTATTTGACAATGAGGCCAAGGATCCCAAAACGGAGTCCGAGGAGATGGAGGAACGGCTTTTAAAGACCATAGGACAGCTCAAGGTGGAGAATGATTTTTTAAAGAAGGCCTCATCATGAGTAAGTCCATAAAGCAAAGAAGGGAACTGGTAGATAGGAATTCCAACGCTTTAATAGCCGATGGATAAGAAGCCGAACAACCGATGAGTAGTGTGAAAATTAGTATGGGTATTGTGATCTGTCGAATCATACAAAATAATT
>JBATHI010000217.1:0-2179 GCA_049666645.1 Flavobacteriaceae bacterium
GGAAGATGGCGTATAGGGTGAAATGGCCAGCTGATAAAAGCGTACCAAAGCTACAAACGGGGCGATCAAGACTTTTTTTAAGGTCATTTTTTGTTCAGGTTGTCTCCTGGTCCGGTTCTGTTGGTAATTCCAAGAGGTATAAAAATAGTGCCTTAAGAAATACTAAACATGGTCCCTTCCTTCCCATCTTTTAATTGAATGCCCAAGATGGCGAGTCGGTCCCGGATCTTGTCGGAGGTCGCGAAGTCCTTGTTTGCCCTGGCCTCATCACGAAGCGCGATCAATAGTTCCAGAACGCCGGATAGTTTATTGGAGGCACCATGGCCCTCCTTTTGACGTTCAAGCCCAAGCACCTCATAAACAAAGGCATTGAGGGTCTGTGTCAGCACCGATTTGTCGTTCTGGGTAATACTTCCCTTTCCTTCTTTGATAAGATTGATGTGCTTCACCGCCTCGAACAGCTGTGCGATGAGAATGGGGGTATTGAAATCGTCGTTCATGGCATCGTAGCATTGCTCTTTCCATGTTGCCAGATCAAAATCACTATGGTCGCACGTTTCCAGGCCATCCAGGGTATCCAAGGCTTCCATCAGTCTTTGGAATCCTTTTTCGGAGGCCAACAACGCATCGTTGCTCAAATCCAAAATGCTGGTATAATGGGCCTGCATCATAAAAAAGCGTACGACCGAAGGGGAGAACGCTTTGCTCAGGATATCGTTTTCCCCCGTAAATATTTCTCCCGGGAGTATATTGTTACCTGTTGATTTGGCCATTTTTTTGCCGTTCATGGTGAGCATATTGGCATGCATCCAATACCGCACCGGGGAATGGCCAAAACTGGCTTCGGCCTGGGCGATCTCACATTCGTGATGGGGAAATTTCAAGTCCATTCCGCCTCCGTGGATATCGAAGGTCTCCCCAAGATATTTGGTGCTCATGGCGGTACACTCCAAATGCCATCCGGGGAATCCATCGCCCCAGGGGGAGGGCCACCGCATGATGTGCTGCGGTTCGGCTTTTTTCCATAGGGCAAAATCTTGCGGGTTCCTTTTTTCATCCTGCGCGGTAAGCTCCCTGGTATTGGTGATCATATCTTCCAGCTTCCTGCCGCTCAGTTTCCCGTATTCGTAGGTTTCGTTGAACTTGGCCACATCAAAATACACGGAACCGTTCACTTCATACGCATATCCTTTCTGCAGGATGTCCTTGATGATTTCCATCTGCTCGATGATGTGTCCGGTGGCCGTTGGCTCGATGCTCGGGGGTAAAAAATTGAACTTTTCGAGGATGTTATGGAAGTCCACCGTATAGCGTTGTACCACTTCCATCGGTTCAAGTTGTTCCAAACGGGCCCTTTTGGCTATTTTGTCTTCGCCATCATCCGCATCGTCGACCAAATGGCCGGCATCGGTTATATTGCGCACGTATCGAACCTTGTAGCCCAAATGTCGCAAATAACGAAAGATCATATCGAAAGACATGAAGGTACGGCAGTTGCCCAAATGTACATTGCTATAAACGGTAGGGCCGCATACGTACATTCCGATATGGCCCTCGTTCAGGGGCACGAATACTTCTTTTTTTCCGGTAAGTGAGTTGTAAATTTTTAGCGGATGGCTTTCGTACAAATGCATTTTAAGGGCAAACGATTAAAAATGGGTATCTAGATTGATATAGTCCAAAAATTCACGGCGGAGGGCTTCCTGCTTAAATTTTCCACCATATTCGGCGGTGACCGTGCTGCTTTCGGTATCCCGTATGCCCCTAGAATTTACGCATAGGTGTTTCGCATCGATCACACAGGCCACATCCTCGGTCCCCAACACTTTTTGGAGTTCCCTAACGATTTGGATGTTCAATCTTTCCTGCACCTGCGGTCTTTTGGCGAAGTAATCGACAATGCGGTTCATCTTTGAAAGCCCCACTACCGACCCATTGGAGATATAGGCCACATGGGCCTTTCCAACGATGGGCAGCAGATGGTGTTCACAAGTGGAGTACAGGGTGATGTTCTTTTCCACCAGCATCTCGCCATATTTATACTTGTTTTGGAAGGTGGAGGATTTCGGTTTCCGATCGGGGTGCAGCCCCCCAAAAATTTCCTTCACGAACATTTTGGCGACACGGGTAGGGGTACCCTTCAGACTATCGTCATCCAGATCTAGGCCAAGCGTCAGCA
>JBATHI010000218.1:0-11511 GCA_049666645.1 Flavobacteriaceae bacterium
GATGGGTATTGCAGCTTGTTTTAATGCTCATGTCTTCTGATGGCATACTTCAAAACGAATCGGAGTCATAAGATATGATAGAATATTAAATAGGTCATTGCAAAATTGAATCCGGCATGACCCATGATGGCGCCGTGAATCGATCCCGTCCGGGTTTTGCAGAAGAAAAATAAACGACTGGCCAGGAACATCAAGAACATCCATAAAAGTCCCGGAAACCATAACATTTTCCATGCACCCATTTCAAAGACGATTCCAAAATGGGCCAAGTGCACCAAGGCAAAGGCCATGCTGTCGATTTTGGATGCCCCACGATCTCCAAATTTCGTCACAAAACATTGATGGATCATGCCCCGATACAGAAGTTCTTCCCCGATGGGACTAAAGGTCATTCCTATCAAGGCGAGCATCAGAAAGTACTTCCAATGGTCCGGGCCTTTCAGTTCAGTCAAGGCAATGCTGCCATAGGCCCTGGAGATATATGCGAACCAATTGCTGAGGGTGTCCTGATAAAGGGCAAAACCTAAAAAGAAAACAACGCCGCAACAGCAAGCACCCAATATAAAAGCATAAAGCAGCCAACGGTATTTCTTTGGTCTTTGAATTCCGATTGTTTTTCTTCCGTTTTTGTTCAGCAAGACAAACGGGGTAATCCACATTATCAAAAATATGATCGAGATGAAATTGTAGTTGCCCGTTCGATTGGCCTCCAATACCAAAAGGAACCTGGGGACCCCGAACAAGAAGATCAGCCCCAATCCCAATTGGGAACTGAAACGCCATCCATACCTTCTAAAATTTGTCATACTTAAATGGGCACGTGGAAGAATATTTTTTGTCGGTTTTGATGCATGTTACCCGCTATTCCTATCGTTTGAAAGGCATGGGTTCATTTTTTCTGCTTTTCCGAACTTAATTGTCCTTGGAAGACCGGATCAATTGTGCTTTCAAATCTGGCCTTTCCATATCCTTGTCCAGGGGGAACATCGGCCTATTGATTTTTTTATAGTCCAACCGCTCCAGATTCTGATCCACCCCGCCCGGAGTCGTGGCCATGATCCAATCGGCCCGCATATCGTAGAGTTCAGGTACCAAGTACCCAATTTTGACGATGACGATATCGGTTTCCCTGGGGTTGAGCCCCAATTTTGTAAAATCGATTTCCCGGTGATAGGGCTTGCGTTTTTTGGTAACGATGACACTGATGCTCCCCACCTTGACCACCACCTCGGTTTCGGCGTTGATATCGCCCTCCACGATGGCCATGATCGTTCCGGAAAGTTTCACTGGCGGGGCAAATCGATGGTCTACCTCAGCGCCGACGAGCGCTTCTATAGGCGCGCCTACCCCTGCTTTGAGGGCTTTTTCGACCAGATCGGGTCCGGGAATGGAAGCATAGATGACCGAAGGCCCTTTTTCAGCTTTGAATTCTTTTCTTGACAGGATCTCCTTCAATGTCCACGTGACATCCCCTGCGCCTCCCGCGGTGGGGTTGTCGCCCATATCACTGATAAAAAAGGGATGTTTTTTACTGGCCAAGGCCAGGTCGAGGCTTTGTTCCAAAGTTGCGGTAGGGGCAACAAATTTAAATTCATGTCTTAGGTCCCAAAAGCTGTTGGCAAGTTGTTCGGCAGCGGCCGTTACCTTTTCGCCATCATCGCCGGTGACCATCACCACGGCATGGTTGCGGGGTTCGTCTGCCCAGGCATAGCCTATCCAGATGGCAGCGTCCAGAATCCCTTCCTGCTTGGCCGCGGGGCCTACCTTGGCATACAAACCTTTGCCCGGCTCCATTCTCGTGCTCGTCTTTTCTCCGGGAAGCAAAATGGGTACGGGTATCCAGGCCTTGTACTTTGGTTTGCCCTTACCACTTTCAAGTCGATCTAAAAGCAGATCAACGGCCCTTTTTTTAGATTCAATGGCGTCTTCGTGAGGGGCCATGCGATAACAGGTAATGAGATCGGTATGTTCGGCCAGTCGTTTCGAAACGTTTCCATGGAGGTCCATGGAAGTCGATATCATGGGCCCTTTACCGATGACTTTCCTGATGCGGGATATGAAGTCTCCTTCGGGATCTTCCAACCCTACCACGCTCATGGCCCCGTGTATATCGAAGAAAAGACCATCGTAGGGTGCACCGTCCTTGAGCATCTTGAGGGTTTTTCCGACCAACGATTCATAGGCCTCCCGGGTCACGGTTCCCCCGGGAAGGGCGTGGGCGCGCAATGTTGGTACCCAGTCTGCCCTTTTCCTGTCCAAGGAATCGAGTGAAAGGAACGGATAAAAGTTGAAAACGGAATCGGCCACTTTTGCATGAAAGGCTTCCTCATGTGTAAGGGCAGGGGAAAAAGTACTCGACTCTATCGCCAGGCCGGCTATGGCAATTCGCGGCAGATTTTTGGTATCCTGCACTTGTTGCCGTAGATTGTTTTTACAGCCGAGGAATAAGGCAAGGGCTGCCATCGCCATTTTTTTGATCATGGCCCGAATAATCATATAATGCATGTTTGTTGTGTCCTACCCTTCTTCAGAACCTTCAACATCTGCTTCTGAAGCCTCATCCGCTGCCCTGTTCAGGCTATTCTCTGCTATGTTCAGTTTTTTCAGCTTTCCTTTCCAGGTTTCCAGATCTTCCCGATACCTGTCAATTTTTTTGATCACTTCCTGCACGATCGGGTTATCTTCCGAACCGTTGGAAAAAAACTGAAGGTTGTTTTCGAGCTGTCTTATTTCGGCCTTGGTTTCATCCAATTTTTTACGGATGAATTGCCTTTCGTTCCCCAGGGCGCGCCCATGGTCGTCGGCTTTGGCCAATTGCTGTATTTTATTGCCATATTTCATCAACTCGGCCTCCTTTCTGCCGATATTCAATTTTTTGAATATGGCGTCCAGGATCTTATTGAACTTTTGATCGATGTTTTTGTCCTTGTAGGGTACCCGGCCGTAGGATTTCCATTCGGCAATAAACCCCTTCAACTGGGCGATATCCTTTTCACGATCTCCGCTCAAAGAAAACTGGCGCAACCGCTCTAGGCCGGCATTCTTCTTTTCCAAGTTTTCAGCTTCCTGCTTATGGGCACCGTTTTTTAATGAATGCAGCCGGTCGAAATAGTGATTGCAGGCATTTTTGAATTCTTCCCAGAGCCGATCGGAAAATTTGCGCGGTACATGGCCAATTTTTTTCCATTCGTTCTGTATCCGTTTCATTTCCGGGGTGGCCATCTCCCAATCTTCGCTGTCTTTAAGTTCGTTTGCCAAGGCCAATAACGCCCTTTTTTGATCGAGGTTGTGCTGCTGTTCTTTTTTGAGGTTTTTGTAAAAGGTATTTTTCTTATGGTTGAATTTTCGGGTTGCCGATTTAAAGGCGCCCCAATTTTCTTCGTTGGCCCTTTGCGGCACTTTGCCAGCCTTGAAAAAGGAATCCCTTAAGTTGTTCACCAATTTGATCTGTTGCTGCAACGCCCTATGGTTGTGGGCCACCTCGTCCGCCAAAGCATCGATCTGTGATATGATTTCAATCTTCTTCGTTAGGTTTGCCTCGTAAACCTGCTCCAATTCCTTGAGCTGTTCTTGTCTTCTGAGGTGCAAGGCTTTGGTGGCGTTGCTGAACCTTTCCCATATGGCGTCGCGGTGTTCCCGGTCTACAGGGCCAATTTCCTCTTTCCATATTTTGTGCAATTCCTGAAGGTTACGGAAGGCTTTTCCAAGGTCTTTTTCATCGGCCAAGGCCTCGGCGCTTTCCACCAATTTCGTTTTTTCCTCCAAGTTGTGCTTGAAATCGAGGTCTCGAAGTTCCCTGTTGAGCGACAGGAAGTCATAGAATATTTCGATATGGTGCTGATAAGTACGCCAAACATCGTTGTAATTGGCACGCGGAATCGGTCCCGCTTGTCGCCAACGCTCCTGTAAAGATTTAAAACTATTGTAGGTGGTGTTGATATCTTCTTCCATATTCACCAGACCTTTGAGCTCATCGATGATCGACAAACGACTGGCCAGGTTTTCCTTTAGGCTTTTTTCCAGGTTTTTATAATAGTGGTCACGTTTTTCACGATAATCGGCATAGACTTCGTTGAACTGCCGTTTGGTGTTGGAATTGTACTTAAAATCGACTTCATTGCCGCCCGCGTTGACAAATTCTTCTTTTTTGCCTTCTATAAAATCCTGAAATTTAAGGTCAAATTCATATTTGATACCCTCAACATGCTGTTTGATGGCCTGCACCTTCTCGTTTCGTACCAATCTTTGAAGTTCGCCCACCAAATTCTCCATCGGCATTGAATGGTAATCCAAAAGGGGGATGTGGTGGCGGTTCTTGTTTTCATGGTCCTCGGCATCCTCCGCATTCTCATCGTCTATCTCGGATTGAACCGCCACATGGGTCTCTTCGTCTTGAGCCTTAACTTTTGCGCCGTCGGCCGAAATACTTGTTTGCTCCTCCTGTAAAACTTTTTCCTCAATGGCGGCGTTTTCAGGTTCATCTTTTCCCGAATCTATTTTCCGGGATTCTTTTTTTGCCACCTTTTTTTTGGGCGCCTTCACTTTGGTACTTTCCATCTCGTCCAAATTGTCATCATGTAGGTGCTCTTCCAGTCCAGAAACCAGATCGCGCTGTACACGTTTGTCCTTTTTCATTTTAGACTCCTGTATTTCCTGATCTTTCTCTTCTGGCATTGCTCAAAGTTTTCCGGTTATCCCTATCATAAGGGAAGATAGTGACAACCCTTCTAATGACAAAGTTAATGTAAAAGTCTTTTCCAATAGGTATTTCGAACGAAAAGGCCCATAACAGCGGTCAACTGCTGTCTTTATCATAGCTGTTCTGAGGGGAGTTGTGCTTATGTGGACAGTTTTGTGCCTGTCCAGATTTCCCAGGCTTTCTCGGCCTGAAGTTCCAGCATGCCAAGCCCGTTTGAGATGGTTGCCCCGCGTAATTCCCCCTCTTTGAGGAAGGCCGTTTTTGCCGGATTATAGATCAAATCGAACAACAAATGTTCAGGGCCGATGAATTCGTACGGGATCGGAGGTTTGTCAAGAATATTTGGGTAGGTGCCCAAAGGTGTACAGTTCACCAAAATCGGGTTTTCCTTCATTATCGTTTCGGTCAAAGATCGATAGTCTAACTGCTGCGCCTTCGGTGATCGCGATACCCCTTGGTGTGAAATGCCCAATTCGTCCAGAACGAAAGCCACCGCTTTCGATGCCCCACCGGTTCCAAGAATGAGCGAGCGACGATGGTTTTTTTTCAGCAAGGGTTCCAAGGCTTTACGAAAGCCGTACACGTCGGTATTATGACCTATGAGGGACTTCCCTTCAATTTTTATCGTATTGACGGCCCCGATTTTTCGGGCATTGGCGTCCAATTCGTCCAAATAAGGGATAATGGCTTCCTTATACGGAATGGTTACGTTTAAACCGCAAATATCGATTTGGGTTTTCATCAAATGGGTAAAGGCATCGATTTTAGGTAGATCAAAGTTTTCATAGGAATGGTCGTGCAGCCCCAGAGCCTCGAATTTTTTGAGGAAATAGCCTTTGGAAAAGGAATACGAGATGTTCCTTCCCACCAATCCGTACCTAAATTTACTTTTTCCTGTTTTTGCCATACCAGTCCAATGCCAACAATATAGTGATTCCCAAAATGATAAAAAACAAGGCCCACCAGGTCTCCGAAGTGCCAAATTCAGGTAAATAGCGCTCATAATTTACGATAATCGCCTTACCATTGGAGTCGAGGAAAAGCTGACCTAGATGATCGGTTCTATAGATGGTCTTTTTCCAGGGCCACACAACTCCCAAGGAACCGGTTATGAAACCGATGATCGTGGCGGTCGTGAAATGTTTGTAGTGTTTCAACACATAGGTCAGGATATGTGATAAGGTTACCAGTCCGGTAGCCGAACCCGCCGTAAATACGGCCAAAATTTTAAGGGTATAAATTCTTTCCAGGTTGTTTATGAAACTGAAATCGCCCTGAATCATCTCCGCAAAGGTATCGTAGAGGGCATTGACCGAATCGACCAGTAACAAGACGTAGTTCCCGAGCAAGATCAGAATAAAGGAACCTGATAGTCCGGGCAAGGTCATGCCCGAAACACTGATCATGCCACATAAAAAGATAAATAACAAATTGTCGTTTTCCTTGGCCGGACTCAAAAAACTGATTGAAAGGCCTACGATCAATCCGATCAGGCCAGCCGTGATGGTTTTTTTGTTCCAGTGTTTGAAATCCTTGGCAATAAAATAGATGGAGCCCAAGATCATTCCGAAGAAAGCGGCCCAGACGAAGAGCTCTTTCCGCTCCAAAAAATAGTCCAATATTTTGGAAACACTGAAGTAACTGACCAACATACCAAAAATCAGCAGGCTTAAGAAAGTGCCGTTGACATATCGATAAAAGCTTTTGAAGCGACCATTGATAAGCAGTCGAAATGCCTTGATGTTTACTTTTTGTAGCGAGTAGATGAATTCAACATAAAAACCGCCTACAAATGCCACGATACCCCCCGATACACCGGGTACCTTATTGGCCGCACCCATACAAAGTCCTTTGATCACCAGAAAAAATTTATCTAAAAAGGACCTTGGTTCGTACATGTGACAGGATCATTATTTTTTAGCGGCGAGTTTTTCGAGCAAAAGAATAAGCAGGAAACCCGCCAAGGCAGCCATGAGCGCGAACCAAAGTTGGTTATTGCCGTCATAGGCAAAGGGGGAGATGTTCTGTTCTTTCACGGTAATGATCTTGTCACCAATTATGCGGGTCTCCAATACTTCCTTCCAAGGCCAAATTTTTGGCAATGATCCCAGAATAAATCCGGTAAGTATGGCAAGCGTTATATTTTTATGGTTACTGAACATCCATTTGAGCAATTTGGCAAAACTGAGCAGACCGAACACCGCACCCAATCCCACGGTGACGATCACTTTCAGATCAACCTCATGTACCGCATCTAAAATGGTCTTGTACGACCCGAGGAGCACCAGGATGAACGCGCCGGAAATACCGGGGAGTATCATGGCGCAAACGGCCAGGGCACCGCACAAAAACAAATAGGGCAGCCCGGAAATATTGTCGCTTGGGGGCAGTATGGTGATGAAATATGCGATTGCCGCCCCCATAAAAAGCATGAGGAAAGTGGCCGGCCGCCATTGCTGTATTTCCTTGCCGACAAAAAGAATACTGGCAACCACGAGCCCAAAAAAGAAGGACCACAATAAGATGGGTTCATTTTCCAAAAGCCAGCTCACCACAGCGGCAAGTGAGAACAGGCTGATGAAGATGCCCAAGAAAAGTGCTACCAAAAAGTTGCCGTTCAACTGAGACCAGCTTGCTTTAAATCCGTCGCGTTTCCAAGTTGCGATTAGGGAAAGGTTCACATTGTTGATCGAAGAGATCAGTTCTTCATAAATACCGGAAATAAAGGCTATGGTGCCACCGGAAACTCCCGGAACAACATCGGCCGCACCCATGGCCATTCCTTTCAAGGTAATCACTGCATATTGTAACAGGTTGCGTTCTTTCATAAAATCTGGGCCATTTTAATTGGGGCATTTCAACATCATGCTTCAAAAATAACAATTCCCTTTCAAGCATTTCGGCCACAGGAACCAAACTTATGGAATAGGCACGGGCTCGCTGATTTTGGCCGATACAAATATGGACAAATACGGGGAAGTGCCCAAGATGGAATAGATAAAATTAACTTAATTATCGAGGTGTTTTTTTGGAAGCCGAGACCAGCTCCAAAACCCAGTCGAGTTGGCTGAATTGAGGAAACTCTGCCGTGAAGAGCGAAAGTTTTTTAAGATTTTGTCTAAGGGCATCCATTAAACTGATGCGGCCATTTATCTTGTCTCCTTTCAGTAGATAATAGCCAGCTCTCTTATAAAGGATTTCAACCCGATCCGGAAAGAATTCCTGGCACTGAGACAGGATACCCAGGGCGGTATCCAAATTATTGTCCAATTTCGAGACCTCCGCCCAACTGAACCAGGTGTCCAATTCATAGTTGCCCATGTCGATGGCGTGTTTATAGGCAAAATCGGCATTGTCGAAATCGCGTAAAGCCACATGGATCTTCCCGCATTTTTTCCAATAGTCAGGATTGTCACCATCTATGTTGAGGGCTTTGTTGATATAGTGGAGCGCCTTTTTATAATCGCCTTTTTTATAATAGAATTCGGTGATCATCAACCATCCCTTATCAAGAAGCGGATCTTCGTGAACCGTTTTGTAATAATGGTATTTGGCCATCTCCAGGTTGCCCAATTTCTCGTAACACCGGCCTATTCGTAAATAGGCGTGCGAAGTGGGGTCTTCAAGTTTCAAGGTGGTTTCATAGTTCTCTATGGCCGCTTCATATTTGGCCAATTTTTCGAGAACTTTCCCTTTTTCGAAATAGGCACCCATAAAGCCATCATCGGAAATGATGGCAAAATCGAAGGCGGCCAAGGCTTCCGGAAACATTTTTTTGGTATAGTATTGCTTGCCCAATTGGTGCCAAGCCACCTCGCAGTAAGGATTTCTTTCAAGATAGTCGTTCAGATAGGTGATCGCCCCTTCATAGTCTTCCAAAAATTCGAAACAATATACCACGTTGTACAGGGCGGAATAATCTTGTTCGTCAAAGGCAACGCATTTCATGAAATTTTCCTTTGCCCGCATAAAATCGTCCATGAATAGATATTCCATCCCCAACAAGGAGTGTATGTCGAAGGTGTCGTCGGTCAAAGTCAGGGCTTTCTGAAGCAGATCCACCGCCGCCTCATGATTGTCTTTTTTGGAAAAGATGTTGGCCCGTTGAATGAAGATTTCTTCATTATTGCCGTCAAGTAACTGAAGTTCATCGAGCATTCGTTCGGCCAATTCCAGATTGTTTTCGAAGACCAGCACCTCCACATCCAATAATTTGAGTTCCACGGAAGCGGTGTGCTGCTGTAAACCTATTTTAATGGCTTTTTTAGCCAAGGCTATTTTTCCATGGTTGAGATAGTGGTGGATGATTTCCTCAAAGTCCTCAGCATCAAAGAAATAGACATCATCGGTCTTGAGCATGGATTCGAACTTGGTAATTGACTGGCTTGGTCTTTCCTCAGATTCTAATGCCATAGGAACGTATTGGTTAAACTATGGTTTTAAAAATAGTCTTTTGATCCTACCTACAATTCGCGGATTGGGCTATATTATTAACAAATTAGTTAACACTTTATTGTTTGTAGTCCGATAAAGCCTGTAGCAGCAGCCTGCAGCCCTTTTCGATTTCTTGTTCGGAGATGGTCAGTGGCGGCGATATTCTGATGGCTTTCGGTTCAAAAAGCAACCAGAAGAGGATCAACCCCCTTTTTGCACATTCCAATACCAGATAGTTGGCGATTTCGGCATTTTCCATCATGAGCGCCAACATCAGGCCCTTACCGCGTATTTCCATGATCAGGGGATGTACGAGCATTTTTCTGAACAATTTTTCTTTTTCCAGGGTTCCCGGGATCAGATCGGATCCAATGAGTTCCCTAAGGGTGGCCAAACTTGCCGCCGCTATCACCGGATTTCCGCCAAAAGTGGTGATATGGCCCAATTTTGGGCCGGTTTGCAGGCTCGCCATCATTTCCTGTGAAGCGGTAAAGGCCCCGACCGGCAGTCCTGAGGCCATTCCCTTGCCCATCACCAAAATATCGGGGATGCATTGGTAATGTTCGAAAGCGAACAATTTTCCGGTTCGTCCGAAACCGGGCTGTATTTCGTCCAAAATCAAAAGGGCGCCGACTTCATCACAGCGTTGCCTTACTTTTTTCAGGTAATCGTTCTCGGGCAGGACAAAGCCCGCGCCGCCTTGAATGGTTTCCAGCAAAACCGCCGCTGTTTTTTCGGTGATCTGCGCTATGGCCCTATGATCATTGAACTTGACAAAGCGTACATCGGGCAATAAAGGCCTAAAAACGCTTTTTCGGGCTTCGTATCCCATGACGCTCAAACTACCCATGGTATTGCCGTGATAGGCCAACTCAGCGGATACGATTTCGGTGCGTCCGGTGAATCTTCGGGCCAGTTTTAAGGCCCCTTCGATTGCCTCTGTCCCGGAATTTACCAAATAAGTGCTTTCCAGGGTAGGGGGCAGGAGGGATGCCAGCAACTTTGCATAGGCTACCGCTGGTCGTTGGATGTATTCCCCATACACCATGACATGCATATATTTTGCGGTCTGTTCATTGATGGCCGCCACCACTTTGGGATGGCAATGCCCCAATCCACAAGCGGAAACGCCCGCTACGAAGTCGAGATGGGCATTGCCTTCAATATCATAGATGTAACTGCCCGAGGCTCGTGAAATTTCCATGGCCAAGGGATGGGGGGTGGTCTGTGCCTGGTATGTAAAAAAGTCCTCCTTCATGATCAGGGTAGCTTATTGGCCTTGACCTTTTCAACTTTCGGCCGTAATCCCGCTTTACTTTCCTTCTTGGTCGAGGCTTTTGAAGCATTCGGCCCGGGTTCACCTGTGGGAATGTTGTTGACCGGATCGGTCGGGTTTTTATCGCGTTCCTCTTCCTCCGCATCCATATCAATGGGGTTGTCGATACCTTTGATGACCGCAAGTTCGATATGGTTGTCATCTTCGTCGAAGATATCGTCCTTGGTCAAAATACGTTCATCGCCCCGCCAGATAAACCCTTGGAGGATCCTGCTATTTTCGGGCAGATCCTTTTCCGGAAAGATATCCCCATCGGGATTGGTAAAAAAGGTAAGGTCTTCCACGTCGCTGTTGGCCATGGTGATCCGAATGGCACTGCAAATTGTCTTGTCAATGCCCAGCAGTTCGTCTTCATCGTTGTACATATAATAAATCACCTCGGTATTCTTGACCAGATCGATGATCTTGAGTTCATTGTCCACAAATTGGCCAAAAAGGTCCTTCCCTTTGGCCTGGTTGAAACCGACCTTGCCGATGGTGTCCTGCGAGATGATAAAGGCATTGTCGAGTACTTTCAACGAATCGAGTTTTTCGGTCTTAAGATCAGATATCAGGTGGATGCTATCACCGGTCATTTGGTTCTCCCCGTTCCATAAAATAGGGTTCCGGATCAGCTGGGTCACTCCTGTTCGCTGCTCGGAATGAATGGAATCGCATTTGCCGCTAAGGTCGGTCTTATAGAATTTTGCATTTCGAAAAGCCTTCAAAATGCGATGCTCGGGTTTTCCCGTTACCATCAAGGTATCGCCGTGCATATAGAGTGAATCCTGTTCCACAAGGCTTACCGATACGGCCCTTTTGGTGGCGAACACGGAGTCTTTTGCCTTAAATACTTCAGCATAATGCGCCCTAATGATCCCTTTGTTGATGGTATCGGTTACCTTGATATTATTTGTGGCGGATGCGAACTCCCTGGCCTTGTCAAAAAACACGCTGTCGCCTTCGATGATACGGTTGTTATAATCGATCCTTGTATTTTTGATGCCATAGCCACTTTCGATCTTGGTATCGTAAAACCCCCGTTCACAATAGAGCTTATAGG
>JBATHI010000219.1:0-4941 GCA_049666645.1 Flavobacteriaceae bacterium
AAGATGGCCTTCGAGAGTTCAATTCGTTTTTTGCCCAATTCATTGCTGCAAATACAGGTCATCGACTTGCCCACGGAAATGGCCGTGTTGGGCATGCTACGGATGATATAATGATCGGCCCCGATCGTTTCTTCGATCCTTGCGATACTATAGCCGGTAATGGTCGAAATGATCACATGCTTGTCGTTCAGCAAATCCTTTACTTCCTCCAGAATTTTTTTGAAATGGCCCGGCTGCACCGCAAAAATGAGGATATCCGATTTTTCCACCGCTTCCCTGTTATCAGAGGTGACGGTAACATTTCCATATTTTTCATACGGTTTAAGGCTCTCGATATTTTTTCTTGTCAAATACATGGAAGTCGCTCCATTCGTATTCAAAATACCTTTTGCAATCGATAGTCCCAGGTTGCCTGTTCCAATAATGGCTATTTTCATTTTCTCAGTTATATTTCGTTACTGCCAATGGCAGTTTTGTTTTGGTTGTGCTGTTCAAGCATGTGCCTCCCATTAATTACCCTTTGAATGTATCAAAAGATACTGGACTTCAACCGGAGTCCCTCGGTTTCGTCCAAGCCGAACATGAGGTTCATATTTTGTACTGCCTGACCCGAGGCTCCCTTTACCAGATTGTCGATTACGGAGGTGATCAAGAGGAGCTCGCCATGCCGGTGCAAGTGCAAATGGCAATGATTCGAATTCACTACCTGTTTCAAATCGATCTCTTCTTCCGAAACCTGGGTAAAGGCGGCTTTTTGGTAATATGCATCGTAAAGCGCTTTGGCATCGGACAACGTACCGTCGAATCCAGTATAGGCCGTAGCAAAAATTCCCCTTGTAAAATTGCCCCTATTGGGCAAAAAATATAGCGTTTCCCTTTGTTCTTGAAGCGTATCGAGACTCTCGTTGATCTCGCCCAAATGTTGGTGTGTAAAGGGTTTGTACCAACTGATGTTGTTGTTTCGCCAACTGAAGTGCGCCGTGTCGGCAAGTCCCACCCCGGCACCCGTGCTGCCCGTCACGGCATTAACATGAACGGCCCTGGTCAACAGGCCCGCTTTGGCCAAAGGAAGCAATGCCAATTGAATGGCCGTGGCAAAACAGCCCGGATTGGCGATGTATTGGGCCGATTTGATCTTTGATTTGTTCAATTCCGGAAGTCCGTAAATAAACCGCTTATTTTCGAATTCCGAATCTTTCCGCAACCTAAAATCGTTGCTCAGGTCAATGATTTTTGTGTTTCCGGAGAACTTCTGTTTTTGAAGAAAGGCCTTGGAATTGCCGTGACCCAAACAGAGAAATACCACCTCGACATCGGGGTTGACGGTATCGGTAAATTCCATATCGGTCAATCCCAAAAGATCCGGATGGGCTTTGCTCAGTTTTTTGCCGGCCTTGGTGGTGCTCAATACAAAATCGATGGTGGTTCGGGGATGGTTCAGCAATATCCTGATCAGCTCCCCTCCCGTATAGCCCGAGCCTCCAATAATACCTGCCTTAATCATCTTTTTCGTTGACATGGTTATAAGTTTTTCCCGGATTCGACAGGATTTTGATAAAGCCTTTCGCCTCATCGGCCGTCCACCCTTTGTTCATTTCGCCATAACTGCCAAAAGCGGCATTCATCAAGTCGTGCTTCGAGCTGATGCCATGGAGTTCAAATCGGTAAGGGTGCAGGCCTATGAATACGTCCCCTGACACGTTTTTTTGTGTATCGGTGAGGAAGGCTTCGATGTTGCGCATCACTTCATCCAAATAATTGCCTTCATGCAACAACATGCCATAGAAATTGCCCAGCTGTTCTTTTTGAAACTGCTGCCATTTGCTCAAGGTATGTTTTTCCAAAAGGTGGTGCGCCTTGATCAATATCAGTGCCGATGCCGCTTCAAAACCGACCCTGCCTTTGATGCCGATGATGGTATCGCCCACATGGATATCGCGCCCAATGGCGAATCGGGCCGCCATATGTTCCAGTTTCACGATATTGTTCACGGGCTTGTCCTTTACATCATCCACCGCGACAATTTCACCTTGGTGAAAACTAAGTTTCACTTTTTTGGGCGTTTGTTCCTTTAGTTGGCTTGGATAAGCCTCGGAAGGCAAGGGCTTTTGGGCGGTCAAGGTTTCGGACCCCCCCACCGATGTCCCCCAAAGGCCTTTGTTTATTGAGTATTTCGCTTTTTCCCATGAATAGGAGATCCCATTTTGCTTTAGGTATTCTATTTCGGTTTCCCGTGACAATCTGTTGTCCCGAATCGGTGTGATGATTTCGATTTCGGGTGCCAAGATCTGAAAGATCATATCGAATCGCACCTGATCGTTGCCGGCTCCGGTACTGCCATGGGCTATGTATTGGGCCCCTATTTTTTTGGCATGTGCGACGATTTCCAGGGCCTGTACGATTCTTTCCGCACTTACGCTCAACGGATAGGTATTGTTGCGCAATACGTTGCCATAGACGAGGTACTTGACCACTTTGTCGTAAAAGAACTGAACGGCATCGATCGAAGTATAGGTAGTGGCCCCCAATTGCAATGCTTTTTCCTTGATGTCGTTGATTTCTTCTTTGGAAAACCCACCTGTGTTCACGCTTACCGCATGTACTTCAAAGCCTTTTTCTTTTGAGAGGTATTTGGCGCAGTATGAGGTGTCCAAGCCCCCGCTGTATGCTAAAACCAATTTCTTCATTTGTCTTTCTTTTTAAGGAACAGCGTTTCCTTTATGCTTTTTAAACGTTTGAACGCCTTTGTGTTGAATTTGTCTTCGGTAACCGCTTTGGTTTCGAGGGAAGGGTCATAAAGCATTCCGGTACAGAGACACATTTTTCGTTCGGTTCTGGTCAGGATGTCAAAATTTTTGCAGGTCTGACAGCCTTTCCAAAACTCGGGGTCGTCTGTTAATTCTGAAAAAGTGGTGGGTTTGTATCCCAGCTCATAATTGATTTTCATGACGGCTAGCCCCGTAGTAATGCCAAATATCTTGGCCTGTGGGAACTTTTTTCGGGAAAGCTCGAAAATGGCCTTCTTGATCAGCTTGGCCAATCCTCTCTCCCGGTAATCGGGATGTACGATAAGGCCCGAATTGGCCACATACTTTTCATGGCCCCAGACCTCGATATAACAGAAACCTGCGAAGGTGTCTCCGTCCAAGGCGATCACCGCATTGCTGTTCTGTAATTTTTTATGGATGTACTCCGGAGTACGCTTGGCAATTCCGGTACCCCTTACCTTGGCCGATTCCTCGATGGTGTCGCAAATGATCTGCGCATATTTGAAATGCGACTCGTCAGCAATAACAATCTTCATTGAATGTTACTTTAGTGAAATTAATAATGATGTAATTTTCTTGGAAGGGAAATGGACGCACCTATTTCCATAATTGGATCGCACCCTTACGGGCGACGATAAATCGGAGTAAAAGAAATATTGAGGCCGTTGGCCCAAAATGAAATGCAGGTATGTGCGTTGTTCATCATTACGGCATAAAAGTACAAATTAAACTGAAAAATGCTCAATCGGGCTCTAATTTTTATGAAATAGCAATTTTTTGCCTTTTAGCTTGATGATTTCATAAGCAATAAAGCCGAATACCACAATATATTCAATGGCAATCAATCCCATATGTTCCTTAAAGGGCGTTTGCGAATAGGCGAAATAACTCAAAATCACAACGGCCGACCACACCATGGCAAAACGAAATTCGGTAAACAGCGATAGGACCAATAAAAAAATAAGGTACCATGGATGAATGGTGGTCGACATTAAATAATAAAGGGTCAGCAGCCAGAGCATGGAGGTGAACAAAGAGGTCAACTTTTTATTGTTGGGCAGAAATGTAAACAGCGCCACGAGGATCAAGGTGGCGATTGGGGTTATACGGCCATAGGATTTGATCAGCTCCCATGGTTTGGCGTCGAATTGAAGGGCAAATTGTTTGATGCCGTTATAGATGCCGGCATTGAATTCGAAATTCGTAAACCAAAGCCCTATGGTTTTGGCATAATTCGTCGCAAATTCCGGGGCGTAAAATGGCAGCCATAGGGCTAGGGTTATTATGCCTACGGCACTATAAAATGGCATACTCCGCTTGATTCCCAAATATTTCAGGAACAAAGGCAAAAACAAGAGCGGAACCAGTTTAACGGAAATCGAAAGGGCATAGACCGCTCCTCCCAAGATCAATTTGTTCACCGATAACAAATACATGGCCCAGACAAAGAAGAAGAGCATCACCCCCTCGAAATGCAGGTTGCCTGTAAGTTCAATGATCACCAATGGATTTAGGAAGTACCAATAGATCATATGGGGCGACCTGTTGAGCGTTCTCAACAATTTCCTGCCGAAATAAAAAATACCCAGATCTGCCGCAATGATCAAAAACCGCATCGCCACGACCGAACCGATGATGCTCTTCCCGCCCAGTATCCCTGCAAGTAGAAAGAAAAGCTGGTTTAACGGTGGGTAATTACTATAATGGTTGGCGCTCAAACTCCCCATGCCCTGGTACAACTCATTGGCATTTGCGATAATGGCGTCTTTCTGCCCGATCAGGGTACTGGGAAAGTCCATGTAGGGATTCTTGAATTGACGTACCAACTCACCATCCCATATAAAGCGAAAAAAGTCTTGGGATAGGTTGGGTTCCGCAGTAAAAAAAACAATCCTGAACAACAGGCCGGCCACCAATAAAAATTTGAGGTTCCACTTTTCAAATTGTATCAATTTGAAGCAAAGAAAAAAAAGGGAGGCGAAGAGGGTTAGCAGTTTAACAAAATCGCTTCTGAGCAGTTGGTGGGCAAAGACGCCATAGAACAATAAACTCATGGCCACAAGTATGATAGGAACCTTGTGCAGTTTCCAATATGTGGTCATGTGATTGGACATTTTTTGGCCTCTTGCTTACAACCCGACTAATTTAGGGTATTTGAGGGAGATGTACGCCA
>JBATHI010000220.1:0-2614 GCA_049666645.1 Flavobacteriaceae bacterium
ACACCAAACTATCGAGAAAAATTTGGCCACGGTCCATGCGTCCATCCCCATCATCATCGAAAAGTACCGAGATACGGCCAACGCGGTCTTCTTCACCGGTGCCTTCGATATCGGCCATAAAACCGAGCATCTCCACGACCCATAAACGCCCCCCCTCATCGAAGGCGATGGCCACGGGATCTTGCACCAGGGGTTCGGAAGCGACCAGTTGTATTTCGAGATTTTCATCGGCCAGCACAAAAGAATTTATCGCCTCGGCGGGAGATAGGGGCGGGGAAGGCCCTCGTTGGCAAGCAAGAAAGAGAGCTATACCTGTTAGGAAAAGGAGGTTACTTTTTCTAACGGTGGCTAAGATTTTCATTCGGAAACAGCATTTTTTACTAAGATAAAAGATAATTCGATGGGACGCCGTTAAAATATAAAAGAGGCCGCAAATACCATTAGGGCAGCGAATGTCCCGACGACCAAGGTGCCCAAGGTATATACCTTGTAACCCGTTTTAACATCGATTCCTGAAAATTGGGTCAGAATCCAGAACCCGCTGTCATTGGCATGGGATACCACCATGGCACCAGCGCCGATGGCAGCTACTACCAATGCTTTGTCCATTTCCGTGGTGAAGCCCATAGTGATCAGCAAGGGTGCGATGATCGATGCGGTCGTGATCAGGGCGACCGTGGAGGAGCCTTGGGCCGTTTTTATGGCTGCACACAACAAAAAAGGCAGCCAAATGCCAAGATTGGCACCCGACAAGGAGTCTGCCAGGGTATCGGCTATACCGCTATTCTGTAAAATGGTACCAAAAACACCGCCTGCACCGGTAATCAAAATAATATTGGAAGCATCGGCCAAGGCCTTCCCAACCCAACCCGTGGTCGATAGCATTTCCTTGTCCCACTTTTTGGGCAACAAAAAGGAAAACAACATCCCGATGATCAGGGCAATTACAGGAGATCCCACGAAAGAAATCAAATTGACGAGACCAGAGGGTTCCTGTCCTTCGGTCAGGTTGAATTCCATGACCGATTTGCCTATGATGAGTAAAATGGGAATCAATATGGGCAAAAACGATTTGAATGCCCCGGGGGCCTGCTTCATCTTTTCCTGGATGGTTTCTTCGGTCACCTCTGGATTGGGATCGATATAGTACTTGGATCCCATCCTTTTACAATAAAAAACGGCCACGACCAAGGAAAGCATACCGATGACCAATCCCACCAACATCACCAATCCCACATCGGCACCGATGATGCCCGCGGCGGCAATCGGACCGGGGGTAGGGGGTACCAGAACATGGGTGATCATAAGGCCCAGGATCAGGGCGGTCGCCGTTCCCACGATCGACAGGCCGGCCCTTTTGGTAAGGCTCTTGTTCAAAGGGTTGAGGATGATGAAACCGCTATCGGCGAACACGGGAATGGAAACAATATAGCCCACGATCCCCATGGCCGCATGCACCCTTTTTCTGCCAATGAGGCCGAGAACTACTTCTGCCAGTTTATAGGCTCCGCCGGAGTGTTCCAAAAATGCCCCTATGATGACCCCAAGCACGATAACGATCCCTATTTTTCCGAGTGTGATCCCAAATCCGTCATTGACAAGATTGACAATGGTTTCCAATGACATGCCCGAAAAAAGCGCAAAAAACAGGGCGGCACAGAGCAGGGCAAGAAATGGGTGCACATTGTATCTTACGGTGAGCAAAATAATGATCAGAACACTGACAAGTAGTAGAGTAATGGCTATCATGGATTGGTTTTCTAGTGGGCATCCCGAGTCACCTCGGCACCCGATTTACCGACCAGAAAGTCAAGATCGGCCCCTAAATGGGATTGCTGTACGGTTTTGGTGTAAAGGCTTGTATAACCCCTGTCTACGGGAGGTTTGGGCGGCGTCCAGGCGGCACGGCGCTTCTCGAGTTCGGCTTCCGAAACTTCCAGGTGCAATTTGCGATGGGGCACGTCGAGTACGATGTGGTCCCCAGATCGTACCAGGGCCAAAATGCCGCCTATGCTCGATTCCGGTGAAACATGCAATACCACGGTGCCAAAAGCGGTACCGCTCATTCTTCCATCGGAAATGCGCACCATGTCCTTTACCCCTTTTTTCAGCAATTTCTCGGGAATATCCATATTGCCTACTTCTGCCATGCCCGGATATCCAACAGGCCCCACGCCCTTGAGTACCATAATACTGTTTTCATCTATATCCAGATCGGGCTGGTCTACCTTGGCCAGAAAATCCTCGATGGTCTCGAATACCACTGCCTTTCCCCGGTGGGTCATCAATTTGGACGTGGCGGCGGAGGGTTTGATCACCGCGCCATCTTTACAAAGGTTGCCGTACAAGACCGCGATACCGGCTTCTGCCATAAAAGGCTTGTCGTATTGGGCGATGACTTCGGCATTGTAGCACTCCGCCTTTTCGCAATTTTCGATCAGCGATTTGCCATTGACCGTGATCACATTTTTGTGGAGATGCGCCTTCATTTCCTTGATGACCACGGGCAGTCCGCCTGCATCGAAAAAATCTTCCATCAGAAACTTACCGGAAGGCATCAAATTTACCAAAAGGGGTATTTTACTTCCCAAGGTATCAAATTCCTTTAAGTTCA
>JBATHI010000221.1:0-6798 GCA_049666645.1 Flavobacteriaceae bacterium
TAGCGGCGCTATTTTTGGTATCCTGTACCAAGGACACCGACGATGTGGTTCATGTGGAGCTCGAAGGAAAGTGGACGCTTACCAGCGCCAGCTGCTTTTGTGCTTTCGATCCCAATACCGATTTCAGCGCCAATAAAATCACCTTTAAGGGCAGTACCTTGGTGGTGAACAATACCGAATACCTGACTTTTCTAGGGAGTTCAGGGAATTACACCTATACCGTGGAGGGCAATTTGATTGGCCTTCCCAACGGCCGTCAGTTCCGCTATTCGATCAAGGGCAGCACATTGACATTGACCTTTGTCGACAATCCCGAGGTGGCCGATGATGAGCTGAGTCTTTCTTACCTGAGGAACTAGATTACCGCAACACATAAACCTGGGCAACTTAGGGCGAGCAAACCATATATTTTCGGAACACGATCCAGGGTTTGGAAAATTTCAAGGTTTGGCCGGTCAAATGCTTATTGGAGCTCTGTTTACAAGCATATTGTAATTAACGATCAGGTAACTTAATAGTAAGCTCGATTTTACCCAAAGTTCAAATTTTATTCTGAACCTTTGAACCTGCGTAACGCTCTTACATGAAAATCGTATCCCTTTCACTGTATACCTGGTTGGTGAAATTATTGATCGCCGGATACGCCACCTACCATTCTCCCCTTCGCTTCAAACGAATTCAAAAAACAACACCAAAAACCGTACATGAAAAAAAGACCGGTTGATATCGTTGTCATTTCCGATGTGCATCTTGGGACCTATGGCTGCCACGCACAGGAACTCCTGAAATATCTCAAATCGATAAAACCGAAGCAAGTCATACTCAATGGGGATATCATCGATATATGGCAATTCAGCAAGCGTTATTGGCCCAAGTCGCACATGAAAGTGGTCAAATTGATCATGGAATGGATCTCTAAAGGGGTCAAAGTACATTATGTGACGGGCAACCATGATGAAATGCTCCGCAAATTTGTAGGCTTCAGGTTGGGATCTTTTCATATTGTCAATAAAGTAGTGCTGACCATTGACAAAAAGAAAGCTTGGATATTCCATGGCGATGTATTTGATGTTACCATGCAGCATTCCAAATGGATTGCCAAACTAGGGGCACACGGGTACGACCTGTTGATCTTATTGAACAGCGCGGTGAATTTCTTCAGCAAAAAATTGGGACGCGGCCCCGTTTCAATGTCCAAGAAAATCAAGAACAGCGTGAAGTCCGCTGTAAAGTTCATCAATAATTTTGAAAATATCGCTGCAGACATTGCCATAGAAAATGGATACGACTATGTACTGTGCGGCCACATCCATCAACCGGAAATGCGACAGATCGAAACCCAGGATGGGAGTGTGCTCTATTTGAATTCGGGGGATTGGATAGAAAATTTGACCGCTCTGGAATATCACAGGGGAAACTGGAAGTTGTACCATTATAAGGAAGACCATAAAGTCATCAATCATACTGAAGCGGCGACCGAAGAAACCAAGGTGCTCGAGAAAGGGGAGCTGTTCCAAAGTCTGGTCGCTGAATTTCAATTGCTTGCCATTTCGCGCAAAAAATAATGTCCTTCGAGTCTAATTCCATGCAATGAAAGTACTTTATGCCATTCAAGGCACCGGAAACGGCCACATAAGTAGGGCTCGGGATGTCGTTCCCGCCCTGATCAGACAGGGAGTCGATCTTGATCTTTTGGTCAGCGGGACGCAAGCCGACATACAGCTTCCGTACCCGATAAAATATCGATTCGATGGGCTCAGTTTTATCTTTGGAAAAAAGGGGGGCGTGGATATGTGGCGTACCTATTTGCAGAGCAATACCGTCCGTTTCCAAAAAGAGATGAAGCAGGTGCCCGTGAACTATTACGATTTGATCATCAACGACTTTGAACCGGTTTCCGCATGGGCATGTAAACTCAAAGACAAACCTTGCATCTCGTTCAGTCACCAGGCCGCCGTGCTTTCGTCAAATGCCCCCAAACCAAAAAACAACGACCTGATGGGGAAACTGATACTCAAAAAATACGCCCCTACCACGCTTCAATATGGGTTGCATTTTAAGGCCTATGACGAAAATATGTATACGCCGATCATTCGTCACGATATTAGAGCGGCCAAAACGGAAATGGGCGAACATTATACCGTGTATCTGCCCGCCTACAGTGACGATAAGTTATTGGCCATTCTATCTAATGTTAAAGGTGTAAAATGGGATGTTTTCTCAAAGCACAACAAAAGGGAACTGAAAAACGGTAACCTGAGGATTCGTCCCATCACCAATGAAGCTTTTATAAGTAGCATGGCAGCAAGCAAAGGAATTCTTTGTGGCGCCGGTTTTGAAGCCCCGGCCGAAGCCTTGTTCATGGGAAAAAAACTGATGGTGATCCCCATGAAGGGCCAATATGAACAGCAATGCAATATGGCCGCCCTTAAACAAATGGGGGTACCCGTTCTAAAATCGTTAAAACGAAAACATTTGGGGGCCTTGCTCGCCTGGATCGATACCGAAACCCATGTGGAAGTGGATTATCCGGATATCACCGATCATATCGTTGATCGCCTCCTACAGGAAACCATTTTGGCCTAAGGATTGCCGATAGTTATGGATTTTCAAAGCGACCACCCCGATTTTTCATATTGTTCCCATGATTTTGGGGAAGACTTCATTTGGGGGGTAGCAACCGCGGCATTTCAAATTGAAGGCGCACATGACCAACATCAAAAAGGACCATCCATTTGGGACGTTTTCACTGATAAAAAAGGGAGCATCTTCCAAGACCAAAATGCCCGGGTCGCTTGTGATTTTTATAATAAGTACCAAGACGACATCCTTTTGATGAAGGCCATGAACATAGGGCACTTCCGTTTTTCGCTATCCTGGCCCCGAATCATACCTGAAGGCACGGGTGCCATTGACCCTGAAGGGATTGCCTTTTATGACAGGGTCATCGACTTTTGTCTCGAATGTGGCATTGAACCGTGGATTACACTTTACCATTGGGACTTGCCACAGGCGCTGGAAGAAAAGGGTGGTTGGACCAACCGTGAAATTTTGGAATGGTTCGAGGCGTACGCCACTGTTTGTGCCCGTCATTTTGGGGACCGGGTGAAACATTGGATGGTTCTTAACGAGCCCATGGTTTTTACTGGCGCGGGCTATTTTTTGGGCGTTCATGCGCCAGGCAGAAAAGGATTGAAACATTTTTTACCAGCCGTGCACCACGCGGTGCTTTGTCAGGCCATAGGGGGTAGGGTGTTAAGAAAATGGATACAGGGAGCAACCATAGGAACAACCTTTTCCTGTTCCCTGATCGCCCCGCATTCAGGATCGAAAAAAGATCTGCTGGCCGCTAAAAGGGCAGATGCGCTGCTGAACAGGCTTTTTATCGAACCTGCCCTGGGATTGGGATATCCGACCAAAAACCTGGAAGTGTTCAAACGCCTGGAAAACCATATCGCAGCAGACGACATGGAGCGTTGCGTTTTCGATTTCGATTTTGTGGGTATCCAGAACTATACAAGGGAGGTCGTAAAACATAGTTGTTTTGTGCCCTATCTGCATGCCAAGATCGTAAAAGCACCTAAACGAAAAGTGCAGACAACTTTAATGGACTGGGAAGTGTATCCGCCCAGTATCTACGAGATGATCGCCAAGTTCAATGGTTATGACGGCATAAAGAGGATTTTGATCACTGAAAATGGCGCTGCTTTCGAGGATCGATTGCACGAAGGCCGGGTATATGATTCGGAAAGACTTGCGTATCTGCAATCCCATCTGCATCAAGTGTATCGGGCAAAACAGGAAGGCTTGAAGGTCGACGGCTATTTTGTATGGACCTTTACAGATAATTTTGAATGGGCAGAAGGGTATTATCCCAGATTTGGTTTGGTATATGTTGATTTTCCAAATCAAGATCGGGTGGTAAAGAGCTCAGGTAAGTGGTACAGTGAGTTTCTCGGACGCTAATAGGTGGGAGGTGCTTATTCGGTCTCTTTTTCAATATAGTTTTTTAAGGCGAGGTATACCCCATTGCTCCATCCAAAACCGTCCTGTACCGGATATTCGCCACCGCCCGCATCCAAGGTGAGGTCTTCCACATTATATTTTTCGACAAATTTGCCCGTATTCTTGTAAACCTTTTCATTGAGCGCGGTCCATCTTTCCGCAATGGTGAGGGCCAAGTTGTGATGCCCATAGTTTTCAAGCCCTTGAACGGTCATCCATTGCAAAGGTGCCCATCCATTGGGCGCGTCCCACTGCTGTCCGGTATCTGCCAAAGTGGTTACCACCCCGCCGGGCTTGAGGAAGTGCTCGCCCAAATAGGCCGCAACCTTGTCGGCCTGCACCTGGCTTGCCATGTTGAAGAAAAGGGGATAGGCCATCGCAAGCGATTTCACTCCGGTCCGCTTTTGGGTTACCCAATTATAATCTTCATATACCCCATCAGCTGCGTTCCAGCAGTACTCGTCCAAAAAGGTTTTTCTAATGGCCATTTGGTGCCTCAGGGCGGCCACGAAGGCGACATCGTCCGCATAGCACTTGATCAAAACCGCTTCCAGGCCATAGAGCAAGGCATTGAGGTCGACCGGTATGATATCTGTGGTCTCTATGGTTTCAATGGTCTTTCCGTCAGAAAACCATCGTGAGGAATAATCCCAGCCCGATTCTGCCCCGGACCGAAGATCCCGGAAGGCCTTTTCGCCACCTCCGGATTTTTCTACCTGCATATAATCTTCACGGTACGATTCCTGCCTTGGGGTACTGCCCAAATCATAATAGCGGTTCATGATCCCCGCTGGGGTGTTCACGCAATGCAGTATAGGCGTATCCGCGGCCGTACTGCCATCCATCCAGAATTCATATTCCGTTTTAAGGGCCTCCCTGTATTTTTGGTAGATTCGATTTCCTTGATGACTGGCCAATAATGCGACCATTTGCGAAAAGAATGGCGGCTGTGAGCGGGTGAGATAATAGGTTCTGTTGCCGTTGGGGATATGCCCGACGGTCTGGATCAAGTGGGCAAAATTATCCAGCATGTCCTGGATCAGTTCATGTTTGCCACTTTGGGCCAACCCCAGCATGGTAAAATAACTGTCCCAGTAATAGACTTCCCTGAAACGGCCTCCGGGCACAACATAGGATTTGGGAAGTGGAATAAGGGTGCTGCCTTCCCTGATGCTATCCGAAGCCCGCGTTAAAACGGGCCACAGGTCATTGACATGCTCTGAGGCAGTCCTCGAAGGGTCCGATTTGAAATCTGAAGAGATGGAAGGGGGGATCTCGAAATGCATTTCCACGAACGCCTTCATATCAAAACCGGCATCGTTCTTTTGCGCTTCGTAAGCGGCCTTGATTTGGTCATAGGGAAATTTGGCGGTGCAATCGACGAAGGTCTTTCCGTCGGGAAATATTTGTTGCATTTGTACAGCCACAAATAAATCCCCCAGCAATTGATCGGGGGTATCCAAGGGGCGATATTCAGCAGTGGAAACTTGTGTCCCGACAGTGGCATCGGTTTTCTTTTGTTCGACCTCTGTTTTGCAGGCGATGCCCAATAAAAGGAATAGTAAAAGGGAAAATCTCATAACAGGGATCTTAGGTTCGATTCCCGAAATGTATCACTTTTTATTGAAAAGCGGGCAATCCGGTGATATCCGCGCCGGTAATCAGCAGGTGGATGTCGTGGGTGCCCTCATAAGTGATCACACTTTCCAGGTTCATCATATGCCGCATGATGCTATATTCTCCGGTAATGCCCATTCCGCCCAAGATTTGACGGGCTTCCCTGGCGATCTTAATGGCCATATCAACATTATTCCGTTTGGCCATGGAGATCTGCGCCGTTGTGGCCTTCCCTTCATTTTTAAGCTGGCCCAAACGAAAGGCCAACAATTGCGCTTTGGTGATTTCGGTGATCATCTCGGCCAATTTTTTCTGCTGCAGCTGAAAGGCCGCGATCGGCTTACCGAATTGCACCCTTTCCTTGGCATAGCGCAAGGCGGTATCGTAACAATCCATGGCGGCACCGATGGCGCCCCAGGAGATGCCATATCTAGCAGAATCGAGACAGCCCAATGGCGCTCCCAAACCGCTTTTGTTCGGCAAAAGGTTTTCTTTGGGCACCTTCACATCGGCAAAGATCAATTCACCGGTGGCAGAGGCGCGCAACGACCATTTGTTATGGGTTTCGGGCGTTGAAAAACCTTCCATGCCCCTTTCCACGATAAGTCCGTGGATACGCCCTTCCTCATTTTTCGCCCAAACCACGGCGATATCGGCAAAAGGGGAGTTGGAGATCCAAAGTTTGGCCCCGTTCAACAGGTAGTGATCGCCCATATCCTTATACTTGGTCTCCATCCCGCCGGGATTGGACCCATGATTGGGCTCCGTTAAACCAAAACAGCCCATCATTTCACCTGTGGCCAATTTGGGCAAATATTTTTTGCGCTGCGCTTCCGACCCATAGGTATAAATGGGATACATGACCAGGGATGACTGCACCGATGCGGTGGAACGCACCCCGCTATCGCCCCTTTCGATTTCCTGCATGATCAAGCCGTAACTGATCTGGTCCAGTCCGGCCCCTCCGTATTCTTCGGGAATGTAAGGTCCGAAGGCGCCGATTTCGGCCAAGCCCTTGATGATCTGTTGGGGAAATTCCGCCCTTTGGGCATAGTCTTCAATGATCGGGGAAATATCGCGTTTTACCCATTGGCGGGCCGCATCGCGAACCAGTTGGTGTTCTTCGCTCAAGAGGTCGTCGAGCCTGTAATAATCGGGGGCTTCAAAGAGATCGGG
>JBATHI010000222.1:0-4868 GCA_049666645.1 Flavobacteriaceae bacterium
GAGGTTCGCTTGAAGAAGGCCAAGGAACGCGGCTTCATCACCATTGAAGTGGCGGCCGAAAATCCATTGGCTTCCCAGTTGATCAAAGGCATCAAGGATGCCGATGGCAATGCTTTCGGCCGCAACGGCAAAGTGGATTTGCTCATAGAATGCTCGGGCGTGCCACAGGTTTTGTCGGAGGCGATATCGGTGGTTCGGCCCGAAGGTGATATTTGCGTGATCGCCACCTATCCAAAGGAAGTGGAGATCAATGCCACCCAGCTCACCCGTACCTCCCTGAACATGAGGGGCTCCATGGGATCTTGCAGGGCCGATTACATGGTCGCACAAAAATTGATGGTCACCGGGGTTTTTCCATCCGAAGCTTACACCGATCTTTACGAATTTGAAGAAATTACCACCGCATTCGAGGATTCCATCAAGGCCAACAACGTTAAAGCGGTGGTAAAAATGAATTAGGCCAATAAGGGTTAAACCATAAAAATTCAGATGCATACAATATTCATTACCGGGGGCACGGGTTGCATAGGATCGGTAACCATCCATAAATTATTGCAATCCAAGGAGGTGGCGAAAATCATCATCACCGCACGTTCGAACAATACCGATACCCTGAAACTGTGGCTGGGGAAGGACTTAGATCCCCGTTTGGAATTCGTGACCCTTGACGTGGCCGATTATCAGGCCCTTGCACGTATCGTAACCAAGGTAGATCCGACCCATATCGTGCATTTGGGCGCCTTTCAGAGTCCTGATTGTTCCATGCACCATATCAGGGGCATGGAAATCAATACGGGGGGAACCATGGCATTGTTCGATATCGCTGAAACCCTGCGCAAGCTCCAGCGGTTTGTGTTTGCCAGTTCGGCCGCCGTATATGGCATGAGGGCCATGTATCCGGAGGCGACCATTGCGGAAAATGTACCCTTGGCACCCCCGAACCATTACGGTATATGGAAGCTCGCAGGGGAGCACCTGGCGCGTTTGTTCCACGACAACACCAAAGTGCCCACGGTGAGCCTGAGGATCAACACCACCTATGGCAAGGGCAGGGACAAAGGCAAGACCTCGGCGCCGACCAATGCCCTCAAGGCCATTGCCATGGGCGCGGCCACGAACAGCGCCATCCCTTTTGAAATGCCCTATCAAGGTAGGGAGAACTACCATTTTGTGGAGGATGTGGGCGCCCATTTTGCCGCCTGTACCCTGCAACCGTTCGAAGGTTTTGGGGCTTTCAACATCAAGGGCAAAACCATCGCCATCTCCGAATTTTTGAACTTGGTGGAGCAGCAGGCCGAGGCCATGGGAATGGGCCGGTTCGCACAATTATCGATAGCAGCAGGGGCCCCTCCCAATCTTTTTGTTTCCGATCTGAACCATGAAAAAATTGAGGCGGCCTTTACAGACTTGCCCTTGACCCCTATTGCCGAAGGCATACATAAATCGCTGCTGGAATTTCGTAAGATGGCCGATAAGGGGGAATTGGCCTATTCAAAAGCACATTCATGAAGAACATCAACATAGGATTTCTAGGGGCCGGGGACGTGGCCGATCTGCATGCCGAAGCCATCAACCAGCTGGAAGGGGCCAACCTCATGGGACTATGGAACCGTACCCCAGAAAAGGCAAAGACCAAGGCGAAGAAATATGGTTGTAAAACCTACGCGACCGAAGACGAACTCCTTCATGATCCCAGTATCGATGCGGTGTTTATCCTTACCAATATGGAAACCCATTGCGATTACACCATCAGGGCAGCCGAAGCTGGAAAACACATCTTGGTCGAAAAACCTGCCGCCTCCAGCATAGCCGAATTACAGCAAATGAAAAGCGCCGTTGCCAAAGCGGGGGTATACTGTATGCCGGTTCATAATTATATCTATGAAGCGGGCATCCAGCGGACCAAATCGATGATCGAAAAGGGGCAGCTCGGAGACATCACACAGTTTTACATGCTGTACAACATCCACCACGCCCATGACATTCGGGCACGCTATCCGGGGGTGATCCGGCAGATCTTGACGCACCACAGTTATACCATGCTCTATCTGGCAGGCTTGCCTCGGACCGTTTCATGCCTGAAACATACCTCCGATGCCAGCACGGCACCACAGGAGAACGTGGCCATGGCGACCCTGCAGATGGGCAACGGTAGTTTGAGCCATCTCTGTGCCAGTTTTGCCAACGATGACCATGCGGGAGATCCGTGGACCTGTATGATCAAGGTGATGGGGACCAAGGGGAGTACCCGTTACAGCTATCGCGATTGGGTAATCAATACGCCGAATGGCGCCCATTCCCAAACCTACCAATGCTATCCGGAATCGATCAAGAACACGGCGACCCATTTTGTCGACAAGGTGCTTCGTGAGGGGGAAGCGCCCCTCTCCAGTTTGGAAGATGCCATCACTTGCCAGCAGATCATCGAGGCTTGCGAACGTTCGGTAACCGAAGGGATCCATGTGGCCTTTCCATAAAGAATTAACGGAATCATAAATCAATCAATCTAGGCAATGCGCATAAAAGGAAAAAAGTTCAACGGATTTATTGGGATAACGCTTTGTCTGGCGTTGGCATTTACCGGTTGTGGGAAACGGGAGGGATCCACATTACATTTGAGGAAGAACGCCCGCATCGTCTTGATCGGGAACAACCTTGGATCCCGTATGATGAATTTTGGCCATTTTGAAACGGAGCTGCAATTGAGGTATCCGGACAGTTTGCTCTACATCAGGAATATGTGCGATGGCGGCAATACCCCAGGTTTTAGGCCGCATTCTTCCCGAAACTCGCCCTGGGCGTTCCCCGGAGCGGAGCAATTCCAGACCGAGTTGGCGCAACCCTCCGGGAGCATCGGGCATTTTCCTACGGAGGACGAATGGTTGACCCAACTCAAGGCCGATGTGATCCTCGCCTTTTTTGGCTATAACGAATCGTTTCAAGGCCCGGAGGGCATAGAGAACTTCAAAGGGGAACTCCATGCTTTCGTGCAGCATACCCTGAACCAACAATACAACGGGGCCGATGCCCCGCAATTGGCCTTGATCTCGCCCATTGCCTTCGAGGACCTTTCCTCGAAAATGGATCTGCCCAATGGCGTGACCGAAAATCAAAATCTGGCACTTTATACCAAGGCCATGCAGGAAGTGGCCATTGCGGATGGGGTGTTGTTCTTGGATGCCTTCAATCCCAGTAAACAATGGTTCGATGCCGAACCCGAAGACTTGACGGCCGATGGCTTTCAGCTCAACGATCTGGGCTATCGCAAATTTGCCGCACTGCTGGCCGACAAACTGTTCGGGGAAGGCACCAAAACCAATAGGGACAATGAAGAACTGGTGCGTGCGGCCGTGCTGGAAAAGAACTGGTTCTGGCACAACGATTTCAAAATTCCCAATGGGGTGCATGCCTACGGTCGCCGTTATGACCCCTTCGGCCCCGCCAACTATCCATACGAAATTGAAAAAATACGGGAAATGACCGCCATTAGGGATACGGCCATTTGGGAGGCTAACCAAGGCAGGGCCTTCGATTTGGCCGTGGCCGATGCCAAAACCAGGAAACTCCCGCCCGTCGAGACCAACTATCTGGAAGTCAATGGATCGGGCGACCCAAGATACCTGTATGGACAGGAGGCCCTGGATCACATCAAAGCGGCCAAAGGCTATCAATTGGAATTGTTCGCTTCGGAAGAAGAATTTGCCGACCTGGCGAACCCGGTCCAATTGTCATTCGACAATAAAGGGCGGCTTTGGGTAGGGGTGATGCCCAGTTATCCCCATTACAAGCCGGGCGATAGCAAGCCCAATGATAAATTGCTGATCCTTGAGGATACCGATAATGATGGCAAGGCCGATAAGCAGACCATTTTTGCGGAGGGATTGCATCTGACCATCGGATTTGAATTTGCGCCCGAAGGGGTATATGTTTCCCAGGGGACCAATCTCGTGCTGCTCAAGGATAGCGATGGCGACGACAAGGCCGATGTGAAAGAGATCATACTCAGTGGCTTTGACGACCACGATACCCACCATGCGATCAGCGCCTTCACGGCCGATCCTTCCGGTGCCATTTATATGGGGGAGGGGGTATTTTTACATACCAATGTGGAAACCGCTTACGGACCTGTGAGGGCCACCAACGGGGGTTTTTACCGGTACAGTCCCCAAAGGCACCATTTGGAACGTACCGCGCAGTTGCCGATCCCCAACCCATGGGGCATCGCTTTTGACGACTGGGGGCAGAATTTCTTTCTCCATACTTCCGGTCCGGATATGACCTGGATGATGCCCGGGACCATCAAATCGCGCTACGGCCAATCTTCCCCGCTTCCCAAAAATCTGATTGAAAAGGAACAGCTGGTGCGGCCGACCTCAGGACTCGAGTTTATTTCGAGCCGGCATTTTCCCGATGAGGTCCAGGGCGATTTTATCCTGAACAACGATATTGGCTTTTTGGGTACCAAAGAACATACCCTTGCAGATGACCCCAAGTCGGCCGGTTATCTGAGCAAGTTCCGTATGGATCTGATGACGTCGAGCGATCCGAATTTTCGACCGGTGGATATGGAATTCGCGCCTGACGGCTCCCTATATTTCGTCGATTGGCACAATGTGCTGATCGGGCATATGCAGCACAACGCCCGCGATCCATTGCGCGACCACGTTCATGGGAGGATTTACCGCATGACCTATCCTTCCAGGCCTTTGGTGAAGCCGGCAAAGATCGTGGACGCCACGATCGGGGAGCTATTGGAAAACCTGAAACTGCCCGAATACCGCACGCGCTATAGGACCAAGCGGGACTTAAGGTCGAGGAAGCCCGAAGGGGTCTTGTCAGCGTTGAAAGAGTGGGTGGTTGGTTTGGAT
>JBATHI010000223.1:0-3221 GCA_049666645.1 Flavobacteriaceae bacterium
TGAGACTTTTAAAGAAGGAGATCAATTGGTTGGAATCATGCCCTCAGATTACGATCTTGCTGTTGAGACATTTGTTGAGCCATTAGATCTGCCATTGATGCATTTGGGGGAGCAAGTGCGCATTCAGTTCGATGGTTGGCCCGCGATCGTTTTCAGCGGATGGCCCAATGTTTCCTATGGCACTTATGGGGGCAAGGTGGTCGCCATTGAAACTTTTATCAGTGCCAATGGCAAGTATAGGGTGCTTCTGGCCCCCGACCCCAGTGATCATCCGTGGCCGAAAGACATCCGAGTGGGCTCTGGCGCATATACCATCGCCCTTTTGGAGGATGTGCCCATTTGGTTCGAGTTATGGCGACAGCTGAATGGCTTCCCCCCGAACTATTATCAACCGATCAACGACATGGCAAAGGCCCAAAAAAAATGAGAAAGAAGGTCTATTTCCTTTTTATATTCATGGCCCTTGCCGTGCGCGCCCAACAAGGCGATACCCTGGTGCTCAACTTTGGGGAGTATTTGGGATATGTGAAGAAATACCATCCGATTGCCAAACAGGCCCAATTGACGATTGGTGTCGGGCAGGCCAATTTGATGCGTTCCCGTGGGGGTTTCGACCCTAAAATAGAGGTCGACTATGGCCGCAAAGAGTTTAAGGGTACCGACTACTACGACCGTATGAATGCCACCTTCAAAATCCCAACCTGGTTCGGGTTGGAATTGAAAGGTAATTTTGAACAGAATGATGGCGATTTTCTAAATCCCGCGGAAAGCCTACCGACCGATGGGTTGTACAGTGCCGGTGTTTCCATGGCCGTTGGACAAGGATTATGGATCAACGAACGTATGGCCACCCTGAAGCAAGCCAAATATTTTAGGGAGCAGACCAAGGCAGATCGCGACCTTTTGGTGAACCAAATTCTGTTCGAAGCCTCCTTGGCCTATTTCGATTGGTTAAGGGCCTATCTTGACAGTCAGGTATTCAACAACTTTTTGGTGAACGCCCAAATCCGTTTCGAGGGTATCAAAAAGAGTGCCCTTGCGGGAGACATCGCGGCCATTGACACCGTAGAGGCTAAAATTGCGGTACAGGATCGCGCGCTGAATTTGGAACAAGCCAAGGTTCGGTTCATGAACAAATCTTTGGAACTTTCCAATTTTTTGTGGCTCAACGACAATGTGCCCATTGAGTTACAACCCAATGTAGTACCAGACCTGTACTTGCAGGATGATATAGACGGCACCCTCGAGATCATGGGGAAGCCGCTCGACAGTTTTACCTTGGAGAACCATCCAAAATTAAGGTCATTGGGCTTTAAAGTAGATGGGCTATTGGTGGAAAAACGTTTGAAAGCCAACAAATTGCTGCCTAAAATAGATCTTGAATATAACTTTTTAACGGAAACCCCAGAGCTGATCAATTCTTTTGAAACATTGAGTTATAAGGGCGGTATCAATTTTCAGTTACCGCTTTTCCTCAGAAAGGAAAGGGGCGACCTGAAGCTGGCCAAATTTAAATTACAGGACGCACAATACGAATTGGACAATGCCGAAGTGGCCATAAGAAACAAGGTTTTGGCGATTTATAGGGAATTGGAGTCATTTGAAACACAAAATGTATTGATCGATGATATTGTGATCAACTACAATGCATTGCTTATGGCAGAGGAGCGAAAGTTCAGTTTCGGGGAAAGCTCGCTGTTTCTGATCAATTCCAGGGAGGGTAAACTGATCGAGGCCGAATTGAAACAAAACGAGGTGCAGAACAAGTTTTTTACCACCAAGGCCAAATTGTTCAATAGTTTGGCGGTAAATCCAGAAAATCTATAACAAATTTGCAGAAGCGGGCATTTTTTTGTTTGATTATGTCCTTTTTGGATGACCGGTTACCGTTTGACGAGCGAATCTTTTAAGTTTATGGGAAAACATTCCAAATTTGATTTTAAAACCTTGGGCCATGCCCGTTCTTATTTTAAAAGATCTCGTAGGCTAAGGGTTACCGTGAATTCTTTTCTAAGGGATGTCCTATTTCTAGCCTTGGGTATACTATCGGCAGCATTCGGTCTGGAAAGCTTTTTATTGCCCAACCGTTTTATCGATGGAGGTGCTACCGGTATTTCATTGCTATTGGCCGAAGTCACCGATTTGCCTCTTTATTTGTTGATAGTGGTCGTGAACCTGCCTTTTCTATTTCTGGGATTTAAATTGATCGGGAAGCACTTCGCCATCAAGGCAGGCTTGGCAATATTGGGACTTGCCATCATGCTTGCAGTTGTGCGTTTTCCCGAAGTGACCCAAGATAAACTATTGGTATCTGTTTTTGGGGGATTTTTCCTTGGCGCTGGCATAGGGCTCTCGATAAGGGGTGGCGGGGTGCTCGACGGGACGGAGATTTTGGCCATCTTTCTGAGCAGAAAAATAGGGGCTACCATTGGTGACGTCATCATATTGATCAATTTCATGATATTCATGGCTGCTGCTTATCTTTTATCCATCGAAACCGCGCTCTATTCGATGCTCACCTATCTAGCCGCTTCCAAAACGCTTGATTTTGTGGTTGAGGGTATTGAGGAATATACCGGGGTTACCATAATTTCCAACCACAGTGAGGCCATTCGGGCCATGATCGTGGAGCGAATGGGTCGCGGCGTGACCATATACCCTGCGAAAGGCGGATTTGGTAAAAATGGAACTTTTAATAGCTACGATGTGCTGTTTACCGTAATCACCAGATTGGAAATTCGGAAGCTGAACATAGAAATATCAAAAATTGACCCCAGAGCCTTTGTGGTCATGAACAAGATCAACGATACCAGAGGGGGTATGATCAAAAAAAGATCATTGTAAGCCTCCCTTTCAAGATTCCGACCAACTTTCGAGGATTATATAAACCCGCCATACCAATCCTGAGTTTGAACAATGGCGATGCCATTTGAATTAGTTCTTTATGCAATACAACTCTAACGATGTCATAAAACAAAGCCTGTCCAATGCCATGCCCTATGATGCCTACCGACTTTTGGTTTCCAAACTGGCACGGAAAGGTCTTACTTCCGGGGCGGAACATTCCCCATCCCGAATCCAATATACCCTGTTGAACGAGCAGCGCATGAAACGCTGGGAGAAGACGCTGGTCATTCCCGAAACCAAAAAAATGCAAATTGAAAAGCTGGATCGGCAAATGATTTGGTTGGTCATCACCGAAAGTTGGTGCGGTGATGCGG
>JBATHI010000224.1:0-1505 GCA_049666645.1 Flavobacteriaceae bacterium
GCCAATGCCATTGTCGGCCACTGAGATTTTTACATTTTCGCCCTCTGTCGAAACCGATACCAAAATACGTGGCGATGTCACATCGGGAACCGCTTGTATGGCATTTTTTACCAGATTCGTCACCACGCGGATCAATTGCGTACGGTCGAGTTTTGCGATGATTTCGGTCTCATCGGCCATAAAATGGATATAATCTTCATTGAAGATATCCAATGCGAGCTTCACGATATTGATTACATTTAAGGTCTCGTTCTGTTGGGCTGGCATTTCCGCAAAATTCGAAAAGGCAGACGCGATACTGCTCATGGTGTCGATCTGCTGTATCAGGGTTTTGGAATATTCGGCCACTTTGTTCTTGATGTTCGGGTCCTTGGGATCGAATTTTCGCTCAAAACTTTGCACGCTGAGGCGCATGGGCGTCAAAGGATTTTTGATTTCGTGCGCGACTTGTTTGGCCATTTCCCGCCAGGCCTGCTCCCGTTCACTTCTGGCGAGCTTCACCGCGCTCTGCTCCAATTCCTCGATCATGGCGTTATACGAGGTGACCAGCTTCTCAATTTCCTCACTGGGATCCTCAATATTGATTTTGGCATTGCGTTTCGTAAGATCGGTCTTGTCCATCATCTCGGCAATGGTTTCCAAAGATCGGGTAATGTATTTGCTGATGAAGTACGCCAGCCCTATGGCCAACAACAACATTAAAAAATACACACCGCCCAATCGCATCAAGAATTCCCTTAATTCCATGTCATTGAACGAATTGTCTTCAAAGTACGGCAAGTTCAATATCCCGATCGGTTTGAACTTCCCATCCGTGATGTACGTATAGGAGGCTTGGTACTTGTCGCCGGCAGCAGAGTTTTCCTCTACATAACGGTTGTTGCCACTGATGGCAAGATTGTTCAAAACTTCGGCACCCAAACAATTGGAAAGCGAATCGCTCTCAAATTTAGGTCGCGAACTTTTGATGAGTTGGCCATCCAGGTCGTAAATATTGAAATTGACGTTCTGTACATCGGCAATTTCATAGATCTCATCTTTAAAAATGTACTCCAGGTTTTCAGTGGTAGCGGGATAGGTCGTCTTTTTGATCGTATAGCTGATACTCTGTTTGATCTGCTCCTCTTTCCTTTCCAGGCGGTCATCATGGTAATCCCGTGATTGCTCGCGATATTGGTATACCGTGATGCCGGCAATCAGTACCGACGCAATGACCACCAAAAGAATCATCGCGATGAAAATCCGAGATCGTAAGGATAATTTTTTGAACAAGCTCACAATATTTAATGGTTAAAGATAGCAATAATGCCTGCGCCTTGAATTCGGAAAACAGTTTTCAAAAGACTTAACAGTCAAAATGGAATGACTTTTAGGCACAATCTCCCGTTCAAATATCACGCCATATTGCCGATCCGGGGTCCCTACGGGTACTTTTGCATCCCTTTTCTGTAATAAAATCGGCATTCAGTGGTCCAACATTGACCCTTCCGATGTCAACAATTCAA
>JBATHI010000225.1:0-14386 GCA_049666645.1 Flavobacteriaceae bacterium
GAAAATACCAGTTCATAAGAAAAGACGCCATGGGCAAGACATTTCGTGTGGTCGCCAAAACAGTACAGACCCTGCCCACAGGGGAGGAATTGGACGCCATGGACCTCAGTATGGGAAAATATGCCGGCTATTATGGCATTGTTGCGGGCTATGAAACCCTGAAATATGGCATATCCAATGAGGTAGGCTATAATTCGATGCCCGATGGCACCATGGACGAGTTTCGGTATAAACTGGGTTTCGGACTTCCCCTTTTGAAACCGCAGTATCCCAATGAGCAGATCAACCTGTATTTTGAATATACCAATTCCTGGCTTCCGGAACGCAACGGATACCAGCTCCTATATGCTCAGGGGATACAATATGCGAGCAAGAACATCACGCTGGATTTGGCAGTACAGGCCCCGTTGGTCAACGATGTGCCTGCCGCACAAAAATTGAAGTACAGTCTATTTTTGGGCAGTCGTTACACATTTTAACCGCTCTCTATTTAAATATTGACAACACGAATAATAATTTTAAAAAATTAAAATCATGAAAAAAGCAATAATTGCAACAGTGGTGATCGCCATGATGACGATCATGGGGGCAAATGCCCAAAAGACCTTGGACAAATTTATGGTACAGGTCGATGGCCTGGGTTGTCCGTTTTGTGCCTATGGACTTGAAAAAAAGTTTAAGGAATTTAAGGGTATCAAAGAGGTGAAAATCGATATAGAGACCGGGGATTTCAGTTTTAGCTACCCTTCGGAAAAGTCACTTAGCTTGGCGTCGGTGGAAAAACAGGTGGAAAAGGCCGGGTATACGCCGATAACCACAAAGATAGAGCGGGCCGATGGAAAGGTTGAAGCATCTTCAGGAAGCCAAGCCACGGTTTCGAACGACAAGTTGGCCACGAAGAATCTGAAGATTGCCGGTAATTGCGCCATGTGCGAGGCACGGATCACCAAAGCGGCCAAGACGGTTCCCGGGGTGGCCGAAGTGTCATGGGACAAGGATACCAAAATGATGGCAGTTGCCTTTGATGGGGCGAAAACCTCCTTAAAGGATATCGAACAGGCCATAGCAAAAGCGGGCCACGATACCAAAAACTTCAAGGCAAGTGATGAAACCTATGATTCCTTACCTCCATGTTGTCATTACGAGAGAATGGATCAATCGTCTAAATAAAATCGAATGAAACAGATAATGACAGCCCTGGCGACGGTACTCGCCTTAAGTGCCTGTAAGCCCAAGCCAGAACTTCCTAAGGAATGGGTGCTGATACAATCCACAACTTTGGAAGGGGTGAACCCCATCGGAATTGCCCAAGTTGACGGACAACTTTGGCTCTCCGACGGAGATCATAACCGAATGGTGAAGCTTAACGATATAGGCCAAATTACGGCCACCATCGATTCCTTGGATCGGCCCATGCATATTGATGCCTTCGAAGGGGTGCTATTCGTGCCCCAATACGGGTCCGACAATATCACCACCTTTTCAAATGGCATTCGAGGCATCATGGCCATGAAAGACAGCTTGGATGCCCCGGCCGGAATAGCCGTGTTGGGCAAGGAAAGAGCGATTGCGGATTTTTACAATAACCGCATTCTGTATTTCAACGGCGGCGATTGGATTTCCTTTGGAAAAGAAGGTAAGGGCAATGGGGAGTTTTACTATCCGACCGATGTGCAGATCACCGCTGAGAACATCTGGGTAGCGGATGCCTATAACAATAGGGTTCAGGTATTCGATAAACGGGGCAATTTCATTAAAATGATGGGACAAGATCAAAAAATGAACGCGGCCACGGGAATATATGTTTCGGAAAGCGAGGTCTTTGTAACCGATTTTGAGAACAACAGGGTGCTGGTGATGGATTTGGACGGGCGGCTGAAACAGGTATTGAAGGAATCTGTTCAGAAGCCCACCGATATCCTGATCATGAACGGAACACTGTACGTGATCAACTATCCGACGGGTACGCTTAACAGTTATGAACTGCAAGAGGTGAAGACAGAGATGAGATCTTAACTTTGGGCGCCCATAGCTCGGCCTGATGCGATATCCTTTGGCTCGACTTTATAAAATGGCCTTGGTCGCCGAGATATACTAAAGATGTATACCGATCGTTATATCAAAGAAGCCAACATGTTTTGCGTTGTGGGCATGGCGGCAGGAGTGAAAAATTCTCTTGAAAAAACTGTTGAAAACTAAGGGGATAACAAATCTCCAAAAGAACAGAACACAATAAAAAAAACTTAATTTTAATTGAAATTTTAATTATTTCAATCATGGCAACAGCAAAAAAAGCAGCACCAGCCAAAAAAGCAGCTCCTAAGGCAGCAGCTAAGAAGGCTCCCGCGAAAAAGAAGTAATTCTTTTATAGGTTTATCAGATAAGCCTTAAAGTCGGAAAAATCGAAACCACCTTGTAAAAGGTGGTTTTTTTATTCGGTTTTATGGGATTGGTTGCCTGTTGTTATGCAAGGGTGGTTGAAGCAAAGTGGCCCAATAAAAAAACCGCCCCCGTGCCGAGGGCGGTTCAATAGTATTGAACGGCTCCTGCCTCTCCGCATTACATCATGCCGGGCATACCACCGCCATGTCCATGGCCTCCACCTGCAGGCGCTTCTTCCTTAATATCGGTCAAGGCGCATTCTGTGGTCAAGATCATCCCAGCAACGGAAGCGGCATTCTCCAATGCGACCCTGGTTACTTTTTTGGGATCGATGATTCCCGCTTTCATCATGTCTACATAGGTTTCAGATTTGGCATCATAACCATAGTCTCCTTTCCCGTCCATAATTTTGGCAATGACCACCGATCCTTCTCCACCTGCATTCTCCACGATGGTGCGCAAAGGTGATTCTATGGCCTTGGCTACGATCTGGATACCGGTTTCCTCATCGGCGTTTTCGGCTTTGATCTTGGCAAGGCTAGCTTTGGCACGTACCAAGGCAACGCCTCCACCGGCAACAATGCCTTCTTCAACAGCCGCACGGGTAGCGTGCAATGCATCATCTACACGGTCTTTCTTTTCTTTCATTTCCACTTCCGAAGCGGCACCCACATAAAGTACGGCGACCCCACCTGCCAATTTGGCCAAACGCTCCTGCAATTTTTCCTTGTCATAGTCCGAAGTGGTGGTCTCGATCTGGGATTTGATCTGGTTCACACGGCTCTTTATTTCTTTGGCTACTCCGCCTCCGTTAACAATGGTGGTGTTGTCCTTGTCGATGGTGATTTTTTCGCAGGTACCCAACATGTCGATGGTGGTGTTTTCCATGGAAAATCCTCTTTCCTCGGCAATAACGGTTCCTTTGGTAAGTATGGCGATGTCTTCCAACATGGCTTTTCTCCTATCGCCAAATCCTGGTGCTTTTACTGCTGCGATCTTCAACGAGCCCCTGAGTTTGTTTACCACCAAGGTGGCCAAGGCCTCTCCGTCAACATCTTCCGCAATGATCAATAAGGGCTTGCCCGATTGTGCCACAGGCTCCAATACGGGAAGCAGGTCTTTCATGGAAGATATCTTTTTATCGTACAACAAGATGTACGGATTTTCCAAGCTCACGGTCATTTTTTCGGAATCGGTCACAAAATAGGGCGATAGGTAACCCCTGTCGAATTGCATCCCTTCAACGATATCCACATAGGTATCGGTTCCTTTTGCTTCTTCAACCGTAATCACCCCTTCTTTGCCTACTTTTCCGAACGCTTGAGCGATCAACTCGCCAATGGTTTCATCGTTATTGGATGATATCGATGCGACCTGCTTTATTTTTTCGGAAGAATCGCCAACTTTTCTGGCTTGCTTTCCAAGGTCGGCCACAATGGCTTCCACCGCTTTGTCTATGCCCCTTTTTAGATCCATGGGGTTGGCTCCGGCCGCAACGTTTTTCAAACCTTCTTTTACGATGGCCTGTGCCAACACCGTGGCAGTGGTAGTACCGTCACCCGCAAGATCGTTGGTTTTGGAAGCTACTTCCTTTACCATTTGGGCGCCCATATTTTCCAAGGGGTCTGCCAATTCAATTTCTTTTGCAACGGTAACACCATCTTTGGTCACTTGGGGTGGCCCGAATGATTTGCTGATGATTACGTTCCTGCCCTTGGGCCCCAAAGTTACTTTTACTGCATTCGCCAAAGCATCGACGCCCCTTTTGAGGCCATCGCGTGCATCGATATCGAACTTTATTTCTTTTGCCATTCTAATTTGATTTTAAAATTAATGTTCAAATTCCGTTTAGTGCGCTATAGGTAAAACCGCTCATTAAGGTCGAACGTGTAGCTTCGGAATTCGGAATTTTTTTGTTGAAAATTGTTTGGGTTAGATAATTGCCAAAACGTCGCTTTCGCGCATCATTAAATAGTCTACGCCCTCCAGTTTAAGTTCGGTCCCCGCATATTTGCCGTACAAGACTTTGTCGCCGACCTTCACGGTAATTTTTTCATCTTTGGTCCCGGGGCCAACGGCAACCACTTTGCCTTGTTGGGGTTTCTCTTTTGCGGTGTCAGGAATGTAGATGCCCGACGCTGTTTTGGTCTCAGCGGCCATTGGCTCGATAAGAACTCTGTCTGCCAATGGTTTAATGTTGACTTTAGCCATATTTTTAAAGTTTTATAAATTGATTTTAATAGTTCGGTGTAGACAAGACAGAAATTATGCCACAACATAAAAACTGACACAATGTAAAATCAAAAATGCCAGCTTGTCATTTGTGCTGGCATTTTAGCGGATATATTTTGCAACCTAGAGTGAATCGGTCTGATTGGCACCATTGTTCAAGGGTGCGGGTACTTCTTCGGGCAGGCTTTCAGGTACGGTCGTTTCTATCTCATCCCCTTCGAGCAATTTCGAATCTGCGTTCCCGAATTTTCCGGGGAGCGCAATATTGGAGGCCAATATCAATAGTACCAGTGCTACGGCCAATGTCCATGTGCTTTTGTCCAAAAAATCCCCGGTCTTTTTAACGCCGCCCACAATTTGGCTACCCCCGCCACCAAAGGAAGAAGAAAGTCCGCCACCTTTTGGATTTTGGACCATGATGACCAACACCAGTAAGAAGCAAACAACAATGATCAGGATTAAAAATATGGTAAAGGTGCTCATTTATTCAGAAGTATTTTCTTGTTTAATTTTTTCCACCGCTTTAATTCGGTCTGCAAAGAAACCACTTTTTTCCGGATATTTCAAACTTAAAATGCGATAGGCCTGTATGGCTTTTTTGTACTTTCTCTGTTCCAGATAAACCCTTGCCAAAGTCTCTGTCATCAATTCTTTTCCATCGAATTTGCTCGACTCCCCGTGGTCGATTTTTACCGGGGTGTCATAGGGAACAATCTTGGGATTGCTGGCGATGAACTTATCGATGAGGTCGATTTTTTTCGACTTTATTTTTTCGGGTTTGGCGATGGCCTCTTTGGCTTCTTTGTCAATAGCCTTCCCCCGCTGTCCCTGGCGTTCAATTTTTCTTACGGAAGTCAGTTTTAGCCATTCTTCAAAAGAGTGTTTTTCTGTTTTCGTGAATGTCAGGGGCTGGCCCAATTCGAGGGCCTGGTTTTTGGTCGCCGCCACTTCATCCAAATCTTTGGTGCCCTCCGGTTCCTTGGAAGTGAACAACTCGGGATGTAATATGGAATCGGCATCGGCAATGGTTTGCGGTAATGGTTTGTCGATCGACTCCTCTATCAGTTGGGCGGGCTTTTCAGGGGCGGGTGCCTCAGTTTTCTCCAGGGCCCGAACTGGTTCCAAAGATTCTGATTTACCTGAAATGGCAGACGCGATCCTGTCTTGTGAAAATGCGGCTGAAGTGATGTAATCGAACAAAACCCCTCTGTCCGTGGTATAAGCGGCCGTAACCTTCAGGGCATTGTTGTACTTAAAACTGTTCAGATTTTTGAGGCCCTTCAGGTGCAATGCCCTTGCCGTTTGAAAATAGGGATATTCAACCAAAACTTCGTTTAGCTGCCTTGTTTGGGCAGCGGTGATCACTTGATCGGGATGTTGCAGCAGAAAAGTGAAATCCTTGACGTTCATGGAATGGCCTTGTAAATGGTTTTAGGCATAATTAAGCAAAAATACGGGAATGTACTCGATTGCATACCTAAATTCGTGATTCGAGTTCTACCAATCGGCCAAAGAGGCGTTGAAAATATCCTGGGTGATGCGCTCAAAGATAACCTCATGGGCTTCGCTCTTTACGGCGGAAAGCTGTTGGTTGGCCGGATAATCGTAGAAAAACGAAAAACGCTGGTCGAAATCCGCATCTTCCTTGGTCTTGTTGAAAAATCGCACTTTCACGGAAATGGTGAGCCTGTTCTGGGCCGCCGTCTGCTGGGCCGTGGCCGTCATGGGCGAGATGCGGTATTCCACGATTTCCCCTTCATAGAGCAGGTCGCCGCCAGAATTGACAAGGTCCAGGCTCGATTGGTTTAAAATCCTGTCCTGAAGTGCAAGGGTCAAATCCCGGTCCATCCCGGGTTCAAAGGTTGAGCCTGGACTTTGGGTGGCATAGTTCTGAAAATAGTTGACCTGAAAGCTTTTGGCGGTACCCACGTTGCCCCCTGTAAAATTGTATACGCCACAATTGCACAGGGTCACCAAAAGTGATAATGTAAAAAAAATTTTCGCTGCCCTTTTTAAAGATACCATGAGTTACAATTTCCTTTTTTGCCCATGTTCACACCGATCGAATGAAAGGTAACAAAAGGCAGTGACCTTACAGGTCGTACTGTTTTATTTTTCTATAGAGCGTGCGTTCCGATATGCCCAATTCAGCGGCGGCCGCCTTACGCTTCCCGCGGTTGCGCTCCAATGATTTTTTGATGAGTTCCACTTCCTTTTCCTGTAAAGATAAGGTTTCCTCCACTTCGATTTCTTCCGCAAAATGATACTTATCATCTTGGTTCGCGGCGTAGTTGGGCTTTTGGGCCGGTCTTTCCACTTTGGGTTGGGGCAACTGCATCAATTCCATTGGAGTGTTTTCACCAAATTCATCTTCGCCATTTTCCTCCCCATAGATCTTTCGGATCAATTTCTCGTTTTCTTCCTGTACTTTGTCCGAATCGTTGTTTTTCAAGAGTTCCAAGGTCAACTTTTTCAGGTCGTTCAAGTCGCTTTTCATGTCGAACAACACCTTGTAAAGGATTTCCCTTTCATTGCTAAAATCACCTTCTTTCTTTTCCTTGGAAATTACGGCGGGCAGATTGGAATCGGAAGCATTGGGCAAGTAGCTGTTGAGGGTAGCCACAGAAATATTCCGACTTTCTTCCAAAACCGAAATCTGTTCGGCAATATTCCTCAATTGTCTGATGTTCCCCGGCCAACGGTATTTAAGGAGCAGTTGTACCGCATCGTCCTCCAGTCGAATGGTCGGCATTTTGTATTTCTGCCCAAAATCGGAGGCGAATTTTCGAAACAGCAAATGGATGTCATCTTTCCGCTCCCTTAAAGGAGGGATATTGATTTCCACGGTGCTGAGCCTGTAGTAAAGGTCTTCGCGGAATTTTTCTTTCTTGATCGCCTCGAACATGTTGATGTTGGTGGCGGCAACGATCCGCACATCGGTTTTTTGGGTCTGTGAAGAACCCACCTTCAGAAATTCACCGTTCTCCAAAACCCTTAAGAGCCTTACTTGGGTGGTCAAGGGGAGCTCGCCCACCTCATCAAGGAAAATCGTGCCCCCATCGGCAACCTCAAAATATCCGCTCCTGGTGGCGGTAGCGCCCGTAAAGGAGCCTTTTTCATGACCGAACAACTCACTGTCGATGGTACCTTCCGGGATGGCGCCACAGTTTACGGCGATATATTTTGCATGCTTTCGATGTGAGAGGGCATGAATGATTTTGGGAATGGCTTCCTTACCCACGCCACTTTCCCCGGTCACCAGCACCGAAATGTCGGTAGGGGCAACCTGGATTGCCTTTTCAATGGCACGGTTGAGTTTTACATCGTTTCCGATGATTTCAAATCGTTGTTTTATGGCTTGGATCGATTCCATGGAATGCTTGGATTTAAGAAGCCAAAAGGCATCGGCTTTCCTTTCAAATTAATTATTAGGTGAATGCCCTACTGCCTTACCAATCAAGGTGGCCGAAGTACAATCGTTGATTTTCACGTTTACAAAATCACCGATATTATAATGTTCTTTTGGAAAGACCACCACGGTATTCTGTGAATTACGGCCCATCCATTGGGTATCCGATTTTTTGGAAGTGCCTTCAATCAAAACCTCTTCCACCTTGTGTAAATGTTGTTGGGTGCGGTATAGGCCGTGTTTACGTTGCAGGTCAATTATTTCGAGCAGCCTGCGCTTTTTGATTGCCTCGGGCACATCATCCTTCAGTTTTCGGGCGGCAAGGGTTCCGGGTCTCTCCGAATAGGCAAACATAAACCCGAAGTCATATTTCACATATTCCATTAAGGAGAGGGTGTCTTGATGGTCTTGTTCGGTTTCTGTCGGAAAACCGGTAATCATATCCTGTGAAATGGCACAATCGGGAATGATTTTTCTGATGTTGTCGATCAATGCGAAGTAATCTTTCCTGCTATGCAGGCGGTTCATCGCTTTCAAGATGCGATCGCTGCCGCTTTGCACGGGCAGGTGAAGGTAATTGCAGATATTCGGATATTTGGCCATGGTATGGATGACTTCCAGGGTCATGTCCTGAGGATTCGAAGTGGAAAACCGAAGGCGCATTTTGGGTTGGGCCAAGGCCACGAGCTCCAACAGTTTTGCAAAATCGACCGCGGTCGCTTGCTGTATGTCGGAAGCCTTTTCATAATCCTTTTTCAAACCGCCTCCATACCAAAGGTAACTGTCCACATTTTGTCCCAAAAGGGTTACTTCCCTAAACCCTTGGTCCCAAAGATCATTCACCTCCTGCAAGATCGATTGCGGATCTCTACTGCGTTCCCGGCCCCTGGTAAAGGGCACCACACAAAAGGTACACATATTGTCGCAGCCCCGGGTAATCGAAACGAAGGCAGTGACCCCATTGGTGTTCAAGCGCACCGGGGCGACGTCACCATAGGTTTCGTCCTTGGACAGGATCACGTTGACGGCATTGCGGCCCCCATCGACTTCCTGGATCAAATTTGGAAGGTCTTTGTAGGCATCCGGACCAACGACCATGTCAACTATTTTTTCTTCTTCCAACAGTTGGCTCTTCAACCGTTCTGCCATACAGCCCAAGACCCCTACCTTCATGTGCGGCCGCTGTTTTTTAACAGCATTGAACTTTTCCAGACGTTTGCGCACGGTGAGTTCGGCCTTTTCCCTTATCGAACAGGTATTGACCAAGACCAGGTCGGCCTCTTCCAAAATATCAGTTGTGTTAAAGCCTTCATTGGCCAAAATGGAAGCCACGATCTCACTGTCGGAAAAATTCATCTGACAGCCGTAACTCTCAATATAAAGTTTTCGTTGGTTACCCTCCTTTTCCCTTAATTGAGTGGCCGAACCTTGTACCGACTCCGTAATTATTTTTTCCATGCGCAATGTGTTCCCGGCCCATTGGGGTGGGCAAAGATAACACTAATTACAATTTTATGACAAATTGACAGTTATAAATTTAACCAAAAAAATGGCGCAACTTTTAAGGGTCGGCATCATCTAAGGGGAACAACCCAATAAAATCAAACGTTATGACAAAAGAATTGATCGTAATGGTCCTAGCCGTCGTTCTAGGATTTGTTTCCTGCGAAAAAAACGACGATGACAAATATGCGGAATACCTCGTGGCCAGACCGCTCACGATGCTCAAATCGGAATTCAGGAACAGTGTGGATGTCGTCGCCCCCATACCTGTCAGGGAATCCGGAAAGATCTATGCCTATAAAGACTATATTTTTATCAATGATAAGAACACCGGGGTGCACGTGGTCGACAATTCCAACCCCGCTGCACCACGAAAGATCGCCTTTATCAAAATTCCGGCGAACGTCGATATTTCGGTAAAGGATGATTTCCTCTTTGCCGACAGCCTTAGCGACCTGGTAGTCATCGATATTTCCGACATCAATAATATAAGACAGGTGAACCGGTTGGAAAACGTGCTTTATGGCGATGTGATTTGGCCCATGGAGGTTGATATTTTTGAGGATACCCAAATCGATTACAACAATGAGATATTGATCGGTTGGGAAACCGTAACAGAACGACGCCCCATTGCCGAATATGAGAACCGGTTCCTCAGTGGAGGCGTTTTTTTTGAAGCCATGGCCGATGCCAGCGCCAATTCCACTACCGGACAAGGCGGGTCATTGGCACGGTTCAAGATCGTGGCCGATTACCTTTATGCCGTCGACCGGCATAATATCAACATCTTCGATATCACCGATCTGGAAGACCCAAAAGACATGGAGGACGTTTTCGCCGGATTTGATATCGAGACGATTTTCAACCAAGGCCAATACTTGTTCCTGGGAAGTATGAGCGGCATGTTCATTTATGATATCACCACTCCCGCTACCCCCACCTTTGTTTCAGAATTCCAGCACGGCACCGCCTGCGATCCGGTGGTGGTCGATGGCGACTATGCCTATGTAACCTTGAGGGGAGGCAGTTTTTGCGGCGCCACCGAAAGCGGATTGTTCATCGTCGATATTTCGGATATCAGCAATCCGACCCTCAAAATAAGTTATCCCATGGATGGGCCATACGGACTCGGGATCAAAGCGGAGAAGCTTTTTGTATGTGACGGGGATTCCGGATTAAAAGTCTTTGACAAGACCGATGTGGAGCATTTGGTGCCTTTGAACCATTTCAAAGACATCAATACTTTTGATGTGATCCCTCTGGAAAACACACTGCTGATGGTTGGAAAGGAAGCGCTCTACCAATACGAATACTTGGAGAACGGGATAGAATTGATCAGCACCCTTGGTCTGGATTAATACCGTTGAAATCGAATTAAAACGTCCCGGGAAATCGGGGCGTTTTTTTGTAGATATAGGATGGTACAGGCATCAAATTAAAAAATTCAACTACTTTTGTGCCAATAAAATCAATACATGGCCAAAAATTTAGTAATTGTAGAATCACCTGCCAAGGCAAAGACTATCGAGAAATTTTTAGGGAAAGACTATAAAGTTGAATCTAGTTTTGGCCACATCGCCGACCTGCCTTCCAAGGAGTTGGGCGTTGATGTCGATAATGATTTTATGCCCAAGTATATCGTTGATAAAGACAAGCAGGCCTTGGTCAAGAAATTGAAGGATCTGTCAAAGAAGGCCAGTACCATATGGCTTGCAAGTGATGAAGACCGCGAAGGGGAGGCCATTTCGTGGCATTTGGCGGAAACCTTGGAACTCGATAAGTCGAAGACCAAACGTATTGTATTCAACTCCATTACCAAATCGGCCATTCAAAAGGCCATAGAAAATCCACGGGAAATCAATTATAATCTGGTCAATGCCCAGCAGGCAAGAAGGGTCTTGGATCGGTTGGTGGGCTACGAACTATCGCCCGTGCTATGGAAGAAGATCAAACCCGGGCTATCTGCCGGCCGGGTACAATCGGTTGCCGTACGCCTCGTCGTTGAACGCGAAAGGGAAATCGAAGGATTTACGCCCGAAGCCTCCTTCAAGGTTTCAGCGGCCTTCAAGACCGGGGATGGAAGCGAGTTTATGGCTAAATTGAACAAGGCATTCCCTACCAAAGGCGAAGCGGAAGCTTTTTTGAAAAAGAATCTTGGCGCGAGCTTCAAGGTAGGGGAGCTCGATAAAAAGCCGGCCAAGAAATCTCCTTCGGCTCCATTTACGACCTCTACCCTACAACAAGAGGCATCCCGAAAATTGTATTTTTCAGTGGGCAGGACCATGCAGGTGGCGCAACGCCTTTACGAGGCCGGTTTGATCACCTATATGCGGACCGACAGTGTAAACCTCTCGGGTGAGGCGATAGCCGCAGCCAAAGAAGCCATTATCGAAAATTACGGTAAGGCGTATAGCAAGGTGCGTAATTTTAAGGGAAAATCGAAAGGTGCCCAGGAAGCACATGAGGCCATCCGGCCTACGAACATTGCATTGCAGAACCCTTCTTTGGAACGCGATCAGTCGAAATTGTACGATTTGATCTGGAAAAGGGCCATCGCATCCCAGATGGCAGATGCGGAACTGGAACGTACCTTGGTGAAAATAAGAGCCGACAAGCACCAGGAAGAGTTTGTCGCCAATGGGGAGGTCATCAAATTCGATGGCTTTCTAAAGGTTTATATGGAAGGCGTGGACGATGAGGACTTGGCCGAAGAACAGGAGGGCATGCTGCCTGCAATGCGCGTTGGCGACCCCTTGACCAATACATATATCACCGCCACCGAAAGGTTTTCAAGGCCCCCTTACCGCTTTACCGAGGCTTCCTTGGTCAAGAAACTCGAAGAATTGGGAATCGGTAGACCATCCACGTATGCCCCCACCATCTCCACCATCCAAAATCGTGGTTATTCGGAAAAGGGTTCCGTGGAGGGAACGGAAAGAAAATATGTGCAATTGACCTTTACGAACAATGCCGTAAAGGAGAAGGAACTGACCGAAATGGTGGGCTCGGATAAAGGCAAATTGGTGCCCACCGATATTGGCATGATCGTCAATGATTTTTTGGTGGAAAATTTCGCGAACATCCTTGATTATAATTTTACGGCCAGGGTTGAAGAAGAATTCGATGAGATAGCCGAAGGCACCGCGGATTGGAAAAAGGTGATGAAGGAATTCTACAGGGATTTCCATCCCAATGTGGTCGATGTCGAGGAAAATGCAGATCGCGCCAGCGGCGAAAGGGTTTTGGGACAGGATCCCAAAACGGGCCGCCAGGTTTCGGTTCGATTGGGCCGCTTTGGGCCGATGGTCCAGCTAGGAACGGCAGAAGAGGAAGACAAGCCTTTGTTCGCCAGCCTTTTGCCCGAACAATCGTTGAATACAATAACCTATGATGAAGCGATGGAACTGTTTACCCTTCCCAGAAAATTAGGAGTGTACAAGGGAGAGGAAGTTGAGGCGAATGTGGGCAGGTTCGGCCCCTACGTGCGCTATGGCAAAAAATTTGTTTCCCTCGATAAAGGGGAGAGCGCATTTGATGTTGATATGGACCGGGCCGTGGAGCTCATCGGGAACAAGGAAAAGGCCGATTCCCCCATAGCCGAATTTGAGGGAAAAGAAGTCACCAAGGGAAAAGGCCGATTCGGGCCTTTCATTAAATGGGACGGGATGTTCATCAATGTCGGCAAAAAATATGATTTCGATCGGTTGTCGCAAGCCGATATCATAGAGCTTATCCAAGATAAGAAACAGAAAGAGGCCGATAGGGTCGTGCAGGAATGGCCCAAAGAAGGCATTCGAATCGAAAAGGCCCGTTGGGGCAGGCACAACCTGTTTAAGGGAAAGATTAAGGTTGAGCTGGCAAAAACTGTAGATGTTTCCAAAGTTACCTTGGAAGAAGCAATGGCACTGATCGAAAAGAAAACCCCGAAAAAGAAGGCCGGATCGAAGTCGAAGGCAAAAAAATAACCACTACATACAAGCTGTAATCCATGGCATTCGATTTTTTGGTCCCCGTTGAAGACAAAGTGTTGGCCCATTGCGAACTGCTGCCGCCACAAGCTTTGGGCAGGAATATCTACATGCATACCGCCCGGAAAGGCTTGCCGGTACTTGCCAATGCCTCCGTTGCCCTTTTGGGGGTGAGGGAATCCAGGAACGCCTTTGAGAAAAAACCCGAAATGCTTGATGTTTCGGCGATTCGCATGCAATTTTATAAATTGATGATAGGCAATTGGAACACCAATATCATAGATATGGGCGATATCGAAGAAGGGGAGTCCGTTGAGGATACCTACTTTGTGGTAAAGGAAATCGTCGCCGGTTTGTTGGAAGAAATGGTGATTCCGATCATCATTGGGGCTACACAGGACATCACCTATCCTGTTTATAGGGCTTTTGATGGCATCCACGATATGATCAATATTGTATCCATCGACAGCCGTTTCGATTTTGGGATGGATGATGAGCTGATCTCTTCCCATTCCTATATGAGCAAGATCATCACCGAGAAGCCCAACAACCTATTCAACTTTTCAAACCTAGGGTTCCAAAGCTATTTCAACGCACAGGAGGAGAAAGATCTTATGGAGCGGCTTTTCTTCGACGCCTATCGTTTGGGCGAGGTGGCCAACGATCTTTCATTGGCAGAACCGGTTCTTCGGAATGCCCATATGGTGAGTCTCGATGCCCGCGCCATCAAAGCGAGCGAGATTGGCCTTTCCCATAATTTCTCGCCCAACGGTTTTGACGGAAGGGAAATATGCGCCATTGCCCGATATGCCGGCATCAGCGAAAAGGTGGTCGCATTCGGCCTATATGAAATGGAAAATACGGTTCAGTCCTGTCAATTGATGGCCCAGAT